>JAZRSP010000364.1:0-4772 GCA_045651565.1 Victivallaceae bacterium
TGTGATTATATTAAATTATCTTAACTAATTTGGAGGTATATTATGGCATTTATTATTGAGTCGGAAGCATTAGTTCCTTTTTTGTTAGAATCAAAAATTAAATTACCAAGATTTCAACGAAAAGCTACCTGGAAAGAAGATCAAAAATTTCAATTATGTACTAGCGTATTTAAAGGATATCCTGTTGGTGTTGTTATCTATAATAAAACAAAAGATGCATATTGGTTGTTAGATGGCAGACAGCGAAGAAATGCGTTAAAAACAGCATGGGAAAATCCGGTAGTTTTATATAAGTATGCTAGGGCGTTTTTGAAATTTAATGCTAATGCTCAGCCTGATGAAATACGTGATCTTTTTTGGGTGAAAGTTAATAGTTTTTTACAAAAGGATAAATCCGAGGAGAAAGATGATTCAAGCGATGTTATAAATTTTGAGGACGATGAAAGTGTTGAAATTGCAATTGATCCGGAAGAACAAAAGAGTAATTTAAAAACTTTGTTGGATTTAATTTTGATGGTACATAAAGTTACAGGAGATAGAAGTGCATGGGAAAAAAGATTTGATTTTTCTAAATTTTTTAGTTATTTACCATATATGACTAATAAAAAAATAGATCCCTTAAAATTAAAAAAATGGTTAGTTGAATGGCAACCAGAGAATTTAAATCCAGACAAGGATTTTTTTGTAAAATGGTTTTTAAATGAATATCCAATAATCAATGATAAATCTTGTGATGCATTTAAAGAATATATTGATCAAAAATTTGAATTATTAAAAAGAGATATTAAAACACTGAGAGAAGCTGAGAAAATTTTTTCAGATGCTAGAATTGGAGTAATAAAATTAACTAATGTTACTCCTCTTGATGCACAAAATATTTTTTCTTTAATAAATAAAGGAGGCACACAATTAAAAGCTGAAGAATTGTTATCCGCAAAACCATTTTGGAATGAAAGAGTATGTGATCAGTATTTGGATTATGAGGTGTATCAATTGGTACAAAATTTATATAAAGATTTAAATATCCCAGGAGAAGATGCAATAAACACGGCAGCTGTTGTACGCTGGGATATTTGTGCTACATTGTTAGATAGAATAGATAAAAATCATTTGTTTTTTCCAATTTATAAACAAGAAAAAGACAATATTAATATGAATAAAATAACATTAGGATTCAAGTTGACATCTGCAGAATTAGCAAAAGGTATTTCTGCTAAACATATTGAAAAAATGGAGAGTTATCAAAATTGGGAAGAAGCAGTTCAAACTTTAATTGTTGATGTTAATAAAATTTCTGAAATATTGTTAGATGTTAATTTTTATAAGATGCTTCATGCTTGGAATAAATCAATTATTGATTTGTTAGGTAATGCTGCTACATTAGAATTCATTTCTATTTTACGCAAAGATTGGATAAATTTTAATCGCCCTACGATAGATGGTAAAGATAAAAAACGTTTTATTAATAATTCATTAATTTTATTTGATAAATTAATATATGAATATACCGCTAAAGAATGGCGTGGATCAGGTGACAATAAAATGGCAAAGGATGTTGAAAATATATCTGAACGGTTTAAGGTGGTACCGAATGATAATTGGGAACTTTTGATAGAAAATCTGTTTGCAAGTAATGATAATTATAAACGGTTAGGACCGGTTTTGTATTATTTTGCAATTTTATCTAAAAAAGAACCAGAGAATTTACATCAAATGGTATATGATATTGATCACATAATCCCAGAGTCAATGTTAGATGATCATCCGTTAGAATTAAGTGGTTATAATTTAGCTAGTTTAAAAGATACGCTAGGTAATTTAGCGTTATTGCCGAAACCTTTAAATATTAAAAAAACAGATAAATTATTAAAAGATATTAGTGATGATCATAAAGAAATTGTTTCAAAATATTCTGATATAAAAATTGAAGATTTTGATAAATATTCTGATGTAAGCAAAATTTTAGAAATGTTTGCAGAGCGCAAGCAAGTTTTTATGGCAATTATTAAGGAAAAAAGAGAGAGTTTGTTTGCAAATGGCAAATTGGTTTAATTATTAAACCGTAGTAATCCCAATTATTGTTGATATATTTATAATTTGTAAGGGATGGATTTTTTTTGAGAGTTAGAATTGTGCATTTAGTTAAAAAATCGATTTGAAGTATTATGCTGATAAGTTGGGATTTTGGTGAAAAATGTAAAACTTGTGAGTATGCTGAGTGTGTTGTCTGATATATTGTATTAGACTTGTTAGACTGCAAATATTGCTAAAAAATATTCGTGTACATTGATGTTCATTTGAGGTTTTATTCTTGGATTGACCTTGCGGTGTTGCTTCGCAACGTTCTTGCACACAATTTTGTTTCACAAAATGGTGCTTTGTCAATCTGGATTTTGGATGAGAGAGAAACGGAATATATTTTATCCCACGATGATGGCAATGGTGAGAGTACAGTCAATGAATTGTGAACTCAAGAATAATTTTTCTACAGCTACCTAATGGTTCTCCGAGAACTCTACGAATATGCATTGGTTCAACGCTGACAATTGTTGAACCGCAATGAGAACATTGGTGTTTGAAATGTGGCACAGAACTTGTCAGGTGAGGATAGAACAATGCCGTCCGAAGTATCCCATGAAAAACGGTGATTAATGGATTGTATAATAGAAAACGAAAAAAATATATTTTATATTTTTTAGTATTAATAGGATACAATTTTTTATGAGCTGATTGTAATTGAATAACTTCCGCTTTCAAATGTTTTGAAACTGCCATCAGCCATTTGGACATCTGCAGAAACACCCGCAGGGAGTTCAAACTCATAGACTACATTATCTTTTTCACGGTGCCATGAGGTTTTGACCAGACCGCTTCTGCTATCATAGCATGCTTCGGCAGAGTCCAGACCCTTGACAAATATTGGCTTCAATACAAATTTATCACCTCCGCAGGCATTTTCATGCAGTTGAATTCCTGCGATATGGCGGAAAAACCAACCGCAAGGCGCTCCCAACATTGGATGATTGTGTGAGTTCATGCCTCTGCCCTCCGAGAGTTCCCAGCGTTCCCAGAGAGTTGTTGCCCCATTAGCTAGCATAAATCCCCAGCCCGGATAATCTTCGGATACGATAAGTTTCCACGCATGCTCGATATATCCGTATTCTGCGAGTGATTCAAGCAGGTATTTGGTGCCGATATTGCCTGTAATGTGTTTATAATTATTAGCAGCAAAAAGTTCTGCCAATCGGTCGGCGGCAATTTGTCTTTCTTCTATCGGGAAAAGTTTGCAATAGATTGCATACGCATATGCAGCTTGACTTTCTTCATTAAGTCTTCCCGGAGCGGAACGCCATTTTTTGAGAAAGGCATTTTGTACTTCGGTAGCTATGTTTTGCAAATTTGCGATTTCTTGTGGCTTGCCTAAAATTGACGCAATTTTTATAAGTAAATTGATTGCATAAAAAATAAGTGCGGTTGAAACAAGTTCTCTCGGAACTGTAACATTATTGGCAATGCCTCTGCCGTTATTAAATTTCAGTGGGGGAACCCAGTCACCGACTGGACCTTTATAGAAAATACCGTCTTCATGGCGGAGAGAGAGCAGGCGGTTGATCCAGAATCGTAGATTTGGGTAAAGTTTTTGCAACTGAACCTTTTTGCCATAAAATTTATAATTATTAAGAGCGGCTTCAATAAAACTTGAACAGACCGGATCGGTATCAAAACCCCAGTACAGCGGAGCGGTCATCGGCACTTCGCCTGTAACAGGGTCTTGGGCATCGGCAATATCTTGAAGCCACTTGGAAATTAGATTAGATTCATCAAAAAGATAAAGTGCGCTTTCGTTCCTTGCCATCATATCATTGAGCCAACCCATGCGTTCGGTTCTCTGTGGGCAGTCGGTAGGAACTGCAAAAAGATTACTCTCTTCGGTACGCAGAATCATTTTAAATATATCATTGACAATCTGATTACTGCACTTGAAGTCTCCTGCTCGACGGCAGTTATTGCGGATAACTACACCGGTTAGAGTTTCCTCGGTAAATTCTCCGGGAAGCCCGATGACTTCGACATAGCGGAAACCATGATAAGTAAAACGAGGTTCAAATACTTCCCAATCATTTGTGCCTGCGGCAGTATAAGCATCCATGGCACTATCTCCGAGGAGATTTGCCTGATTGGCAGTTTTATCCGCATTACGCATTTCTGAAAAAAGCATTTTAATCGTCTTGCCGGCAGGGGCTTTGACCTTTAAACGGCAGAAGCCGGCAAAGTTCCTGCCGAAATCAACTGTATAATGTTCAGGCCCGAGTTTTTCCCAAATAACAGGCTTGATTTCTTCCTGGGGAGTGATTGGTTCTTCTTCAAATCCGCGTGGGGTATTCCCAGTGTAAGTAGTTAGACGCATTGCACTACGGTAATTAGGGAATAATTGTGCATCGGCATCATGCCAGGAATCAGGCAACTTTTTGGCAGCATCATACTCTTCGCCGCCAAAAAAACTATTTCTGATAATAGGCGACTGGGTGCATACCGGCATTGAATATATATGAGAACGGGTGATTAATTCGCCGTCGCCCTCAAATCTGTAACGCAGTTGCGCACTGCCAACCCAGCCTGAACCAACATAAAATGAGAGATTGTTTTTGCCGATAACTGCAAAATCGGTAAGATCATAGGTCATATAATGAAAACTTTTTGAATAATCTGTTTGTGGCGGCTGCAATAGACTATTGCCGCCAAGTTTATGGCCATTAAAATATGAATCTATG
>JAZRSP010000365.1:0-2483 GCA_045651565.1 Victivallaceae bacterium
AGCTCTTTGTATGCCGGATCTCCGTTCTCTTCTTTTGCGCTGAATATTTTTGAAACCGTGTTTTTGTAAATACCGACTGTAAAAAAACTGCAAGGACTTAAAAAAGAGCGTTCCGGAAGTGCCAGCAAGTCCTTGGAACATTGTTGCTTATTATCAACGATTTACAAAGATTGCTATTCCAAGGACTTGGTGTATCAAATAGACGGTGCAAAAGTTGGTTTTTCGCCACTCCTGCTCCGTATTTTAATTTGCCAAGTCCTTGTCCTTATCTTTTCTTCTTCTGCTTGTTAATATTTTCTTTTGGTCTTTTTTATTTTTCCATTTGAAAAATCATTTTTTTATGATATATTATAAACAAATGCTTATATGATAATATAACTCCAAGGCACATATGGTCGAGAAAGAATGTTCCGTTGTGCATACGGACAAAATTAAAAAAGTGTTTTCCGAAATTACGGATGATTTGTCTTTGGTGTATATGGCAGAGATTTTTCAATGTTTTGCCGATCCCACGCGATTGAAAATCATTAATGCTTTGTTAGTGTCTGAATTATGCGTGTGCGATCTCACAAAAATTTTGCAGATGACGCAGCCGGCAGTATCTCATCATCTGAAACACCTCCGGCATATCAGAGTGGTAAAGTTCCGGCGGGATGGTAAATCCATTCTTTACAGCCTTGATGATGATCATATCCGTTCACTTTTTGATATTTGCAAAACTCATTTGGACGAATTTCTGGAAAGGTAAAATTTTTTTGCTCACAATATATAAACAATTGCTTATATGTAAATCTAAAGGAAAGTATTATGGAACATCACCATCATGATCACAATCATCATCACCACAGTTATACCCCGGCAGCAGGAAATCGTTTTCTCTGGGCGATCGGCATCAATTTATTTTATGTTGCCGCAGAATTGTATCTTGGATTCAGGTATGATTCTGTAGGGTTGCTGGCAGATGCAGGACATAATTTAAGCGATGTCGGAGGATTATTAGTTTCTCTCGTTGCTTTTTTGATGCAGAAAAAATCCCCCGATCACTTATTCACTTACGGCTTCAAAAAAGCAACCGTTCTGGCGGCGTTTATAAATTCGGTCCTTTTACTGCTTGCGGTTGCGCTGATTATTTTTGAATGTATTGAAAAATTCCGTGTCGGCAGCATCGCCTCTGGCAATGCTATTATGATAACAGCCGGAATTGGTATTATAATCAATGGTCTTACGGTGGCCTTACTCTCCAAAGGAAAAGAAAAAGATATCAATATTAAAAGTGCATATTTGCATATGCTGGCAGATGCACTGGTTTCATTGGGCGTTGTAATTTCCGGGGGATTGATAATACTTACCGGATTTGCGTGGATCGATCCGGTTGTTGGATTGGGCATTGCAGCAATAATTGTCTGCACTTCGTGGAACGTATTCAAAGAAAGCATCGTATTGATTCTTGATGGTGTGCCGCATGGGATAGATTATGAGCAGTTGAAGCACGGAATTGCCGAATTGGAAAATGTCCAAGAAATCCATCAGCTTCACATTTGGGCATTGAGTACCACAGATAACGCTTTGACGGCGCATGTTGTTTTGAAAGATATATCTTTGCAGGAACGAACCAAAGAAACGATCAAACATTTTTTACAGCAGCAGCAGATTCATCACTCAACACTGGAATTTGAAAGTGCTGATAAATAAATGTCGGCGGTGCGACTATTTTTCGGGGTAGTTTTAATTTCTGCGGAAAATTCCAACATTTACTTTGAGATAAAAGCCGTTCTCTGTTTTGATTTTTTTAAATTTTGGGGCTGTTGAAAAAAATACTATTATTTTTTCATACAGAATTTGAAAAAGATAAAATGTTACATTATATTTTAATATAAGCACTACCAAAAAGGTTATGATATGTGAAATAATCAATTAGTATTAGGAGAAATTTATGAAATCTGTTAAAAACAAAGAGTTGCTGATGGCGGCTGACTTCGCAGGTTATCCTTTGAAAGAAGCAATCAAAGAATATTTGGAGAAAAAAGGCTGGAAGATTACTGACATTGGCGTAAAAGCGGATAGTGATCCCAATGACACTGAACTTATGTTCCACCGTATTGGTCTTCGTGTCGGCGCAATGATAACTGAAAAAGAGTTCGATCGCGCAATGATTTTCTGCGGTACCGGCATGGGAATCCATATTGCCGCCTCCAAGTGTCCCGGAGTGCATGCAGGCGTAGTTGAATCAGTTCCTGCTGCTTATCGTGCAATCAGCGGCAATGGGGTCAATGTTTTGGCGTTAGGGGCGTTTTATGTAACTCCGGAACTGGGCAAGCAATGTGCGGACGCCTATCTTTATAATGACTTCGGAAGCGGTTGGGAATGGTGGCCGGATTTTGACAGATTTCACCAGATTGCGATTGATGAACTTAATGCCTTTGACTATGAGGAATACAAAGCCAACGGCTTCAAAGTGAAACACCTTGATGACTGTCATTGTG
>JAZRSP010000366.1:0-4785 GCA_045651565.1 Victivallaceae bacterium
AAGAATTGGATAAAAACCTTCAAAATATGTTAAAAGATATCGAATGTGAACATATTTTAAAATTGATAGAAAGGAACTAAGAAATGAAAATCACCTTGTTCGCAGCACTGATTGTTATTGTTGCCATTTTTTCTGGATGCGCAGCCCCTCAAGACTATAAAGTTGACACTGTAACTGTCAGTCCGTAATTATTCAGTTTTGTATAATTATGTGAATGAGTGCTATCTATTGTGTTTGCTGTGGGAGCGACGGTTGACATTGTCAAATAGTGGGAGTCTCGACAGTCCGGGCTTTAGGTATTAGTTTGTATTTAAAACTATCCATTATTTGGTGTCAAGTAATGAATTTTTAATGTATGGCAATGTTTTAGAAAAGCGCCTCAAATGCGTTTGTAATTTGTTACAAAATTAAAGAATGGCTAAATGGGAAATAGAGAGCATATGAATTTGCTCAATAAAAATTATATAAATAATGTAGTTTTTATAAAAAAAATGCATTTTCTGCTCCAATAGTGAAAATGTCATCTGAATAATTACGGGATATTAAGGAGTTACTGTTTATGACCCAAGAAGAATTATTGAAGTTGGGTTTTATTGATCTGGCTCAATATGAGGCCGCAAAAAATGCTCTTGAAACGAATGCTCCTGCATTCGGAAGCAAGGGGTTTTGTGCTGCAAATTGGAATCCTCTTCCGCAAAGGGGCGCGGATTATTCCCGTCCGTGTTATGAAAATGCGGCAGCGTATCCGGCTGAAATTGATTTGACAGCCGGAATGCCTCCGGTTTACAATCAGGGGGCTAGAGGAACTTGCATGGCTAATGCCGTGGTCGCTCTCGTAGAGTATTTTTTTGAGAACAAATACAAACTTTCCCGCCAGTTTTTTTACTGGGCTATGAAGCATGAAGACGGCAGTGAAGAGCGCTTGCGTAAATGGCTGGCTGATCCTTTAGCTGATGACGAATTTGTGAGCTTTTTTGGCTATTTTTTGAAAAAAATCAAAGCAAAATTGGCTGACGCTGAAAAGCGCCAGGATGCGAATTCTTATAAATATTATGCCTCTTTGCTTGCGAAGAGCAGCGATGGAAACTTGACTTTGAGTGCTCGCGGGTGTACAGAGGCGAAAAATGAGTATAGAGAAACTTTTGCCGGGGCTGGTTTTGAAACTGCATTTAAAACATTGCGCAAATTCGGTATTTGCCGGGACGAGTTGATGGAGTATGTTTCTACTCCGCGTTATGACAGTGAAGCTCAATCTCTGGTTATGGATAGAGAACTGGAAGAAGAGATCATGCGGGATAAATTGCTCGATGCCAGAACCCGGATCCCGGATAATCTGCAGCTGGTTTCCGGTGCTTCGGTCGATACCTACAAACGCATTCTTTCCGGAGCAGGCGGAAAGCGTCCTATGCCGCTGGTGATCGGAGTTCAAACTTTCTGTTCGCTCAATTCTGAATATGCCAGTAACACAGGTTGGTTTTCTTTGCCGCTTTATGATGATAAAAATGAAGGCGGACACGCCATGCTGGCTGTGGGCTACAAAGATACCCCAATAGTGCCGGGCGGCGGATATTTTATTGTAAGAAACAGTTGGGGCTCGAATTGGGCGTGGAATTATAAGGACAATGCTCACCGGGGATACGCCAGAATACCGTATGCTTATATTGAGAATTTTGCTTATCCTGCTGCAATAACGATTGTGGCAGAGGCTGGTGGGGCAGGCAATTCCGATGGTGGTTGGCCTCCCAAAAAGGACAAGCTGGCAAAGTATATTCAAACCGCGACTAAAATGATGAAGAACCGGAAAGGGCTTTTCAATATTGCCAAAGGTGCGAGCATCATTGTTGATCCGGTAACCGGAAAAGTTGATAAGGATACTCCTGAAAACCGTAAAGCCTTCGTGATGAATGGTTATTCTTGGGAACCTATGGAAAATCAGGGGGAATAATAAAATGGATAATGAAAAAGAATTGTTGGACTTCCTGATTAACGACAAAGATGAAGTGACCAACGAAGATTTGGCTGTTCAAATCATTACCGCTGGCACTTATGAATCAATTGTAGATGTTGTAAATGAAAAAGCAAAAGCCCCTCAGGTTAAAACAACCAACTAAATTTAAGGATATATTAATATGGCTCAAGTGATTTTGCAAAAGTATTTGCCGCAGGATATTGCGGTTGCTGCGGCTGATGCAGAAAACTATTTTTCTTTTTTTACTGTAGTCGGCGGTAATGTTTCTCCGGTTGCCAAAACGCAGCTTAATGAAATTTTTTCAGTCGCTCCGTGTGTGTACGGATATTTCAATATGGAATTCCCGCTCAAAGTAGCTGGTTTTATGGTGCATGATGATTTTCCGGGTACTTTGAAATTTGAATTTATTTTCAATACTGCTTTCAATGCTCATTCTTCGTTGGTTAATATGCTTGCGCTTAATGCAAACAAAAATTCATGGACTGATGAAGAACTTGGTTCTTTGGTTGCCGATGATATCAGGAATCGTCTTTCTATTTGGCTTCTTGAGCGTGCTGCAGAGGTTCCGGTTGCGAACTTGAAGCAGTACAAAGCGGCGGCATTCCTTGATGATGATGCTCAAAAAGATATTGCCGGAATGCTTCCCGGCTACTTTACCGGCAGATACAAAGATCTGGATATTGAATTTATTTCAGGTGATATTGATGATCCTTATATGAAAGCTCGCCTAAAACTGATTAAATGGGCAAAAGAGCAGGGAATTGCTCCGGCTGTTATAAATCAGGTAATTTCCCAATGCGCCAGTATTGAAGAGGCAAGATTGGTGCTGGAACGCATGGTTTGGACCACCGAACTTGCCAAGAAATACGGAATTGATATCGAGGTTGTTCAGAGGATTGTTGAGAAGTGCCGCTCAAAGCAAGAAGCAGAAATAGTTTGCAAAAAATATAAAAATAGTATCTTTGGAGGAGATACTGTCGTCGATGAAGATGCAGAACGCATGAAATTAGCCAAGGCGATCTCGGAAAAAACCGGATTGGCTTTTGCTGAAGCTCAAAAAATAGTTGCTGAGTGTCCTGATCTTCCGACTGCAAGGATTGTTGCCGAGGAATATATCGAAAAGCATCAGGCGGCAGTAACATTGAAAAAGCATGGACTTTCAATTTTGGAAGCAAAAGAAGAGGTAGAACGTTGCGGCGGGGCAAAAAAGGCTTTGGCAGTTTGGGATACTGTTGAGTTTTTGCAGAATACATATCCTGATTACAAATTAAAAGAAAAAGAAGTTATTGCCAGTGAGATCCGTAAAAAAGGTATTGAAAAAATAAAGGTAGAAGCTGCAGCACAGACGCAAGGCAAAAAAAATAAGATGATTGGCTTGATTATTGTGCTTGTGGTTATTGCTGCTGTGATTGCCGGAGTTTTCTGTTATATCCGGGGATTGAAGGAGGATTTTTCAATAAAAGTTCTTTCTGGAACTCCGGTCAAACTGGAAAAGCATTTCAGTAATACTTTCGGAAATGCCTTCAGCTATGATACCGGAAGCAAAACCTATTCAGTCCGCTGTGCCCGCAATGAAAAACTTGCCTTTATTGAAACGCTTAAACAAAGTGGCGTTCAGCTTGAAGCAACGGATGATCCCGCAGTTTATATCGTTCCGGAAAGCTGGAATAAATTTACGGTTAAGATCTTTGTTTCCTCCCGGGAAGATTTCGGTCGTGTAATTGCAATGCTTGCCGACAGCCGCAAGATAAAGGTTGCTGATTCATCTTATCTTGAGAACAATTTCGGAGTGAAAATCGGTACGCTTGCCATTAATTCCGTACTCGATAGCAATAATGCTGTAAAACAGGAGCTGCTCTCCATAATCAGAAGTGTTATCAGTAATTTTCAGGATCGCAGTATCAAAGTACAGTAAATTAATATTTTAAGTTTGAAATATACAAGGAGAGAAAAATTATGAAAAAAACAATTTTTATCGCATTGTTTGTGCTTTGTGGAACGCTTTTATGGGGTTCCGGAAGTGAAAAGATCGATTTTTTTATCAAAGTTAAACAGGGTAATCCCAATGTTTTGGAAAGACTTTATGTGCTTAAGTTTGGCGATGACTTTCACTATGGCGTAGATAATAAAGTTTTTACAGTGAGTGCTTCCAATGCTGACAAAATCGCATTTATTGATTCACTTAAAAAAGCGGGACACCTGATTGAAGCAACCGATGACCCCAATCAGTTCTTTGTAGTCATTTTTGAAAATGGTGAACAAACGGTGCTTTACAGTATTGACTCATCCTATTTCAAAAATTCTCCGCAGCAGATCGTTGTTTTGCAAAAGATTTTCGGAACGACTGTTTCCGGTGGTACTCAAGATTTGGTCAAACAGAAAAAATCTGACCTGCCGACAATCCAGATCGAACTGGAAAAATCCGGATTTGAATGTGAAATTAAAGATAATCGGATCACAGTCAGAGAACGCAGCTATAACCGCACTTTCAACTGTCCGGATAATTTGAAAGTTTTGATCGTTCAGGAAATTACCCTGCTTACTGGAAAAAAGGCACAGATCGGTAAAAATATCCAGATTGCCATTACTAATTCTCAATTGCAGGTATTGCAGAACCGTTTGCTTGGCAGTGGATTGATTTCCAAGATAAATATTGAAAAGGACGGTGTCATCAAACTGCTGCCTGTCGCCGAAAAAAAATACATGATCAGAATCATGCTCAACAATAAATTTGAGTATGATAAAGCCGTTTCTGCTGTTGAAAAATTGACTGCTTTCCGCGTAATTGACAAAGAATTGCAGGAAAATCGTCTTGG
>JAZRSP010000367.1:0-2889 GCA_045651565.1 Victivallaceae bacterium
GAGGAATACGGCAAGGTCATAAAAGGCACAAAACATAAATACGATGCTGACGACTTTGAAAAAACGACCGATGCCGACAAAATAACCAAAGAGCTGAAAGCAGATGTAACAATCCATCTTTCTGGTACCCCGTACCGTATTCTGATGGGTAGTGAATTTCAAAAAGAGGATATTATTGCTTTTTACCAGTTCTCTGACATTGTTGACGAACAAAGGAAATGGGATGAAGAAAACCGTTTGACGCCAGAATCAGAAACGGAAGAGGAATGGTGTAACCCGTATTATGGATTCCCGGAAATGGTACGGTTTGCTTTCAACCCCAATGAATCTTCACGCCAAAGATTAGCCCAGCTGAAAGAAGATGGCACAACATATGCTTTTACTGCATTGTTTGAACCTCAAGCAATCAAAAAAAACAATGATGGGTTGCATAAAAAATTCAAGTATGAACAAGAGATTCTGGATTTACTGCAGGTGATTGACGGCAGCAAAGATGATGAAGAACTTTTGGGATTTTTGAATTATGACAAAATCAAGGATGGCAAGATGTGCCGTCACATTGTCATAGTGCTACCGTATTGCGCTTCATGTGATGCGTTGGAAACCCTGATAAAAACTCACTCCCAAAAGTTCAAAAACCTCAATGAATATGAGATCATCAATATTTCCGGTGTTGACCAACCCCAGAAATATAAAACTCCTGAAGCAATCAAAAGTGCAATCAAATCCTGCGAAGACAATGGTCAAAAAACAATTACGCTGACCGTCAACCGAATGCTGACTGGCAGCACCGTCCCCGAATGGGATACCATGCTCTATCTGAAAGATACAGCATCTCCCCAGGAATACGATCAAGCGATATTCCGTTTGCAGAATCAATACATCAAGGTTTTCAAAGATGAGAACGGCAACGAAATTAAATTCAATATGAAGCCGCAGACTTTGCTGGTGGATTTCATGCCAGATCGGATGTTCCACATGCAGGAGCAGAAATCGCAAATCTACAATGTCAATACGGATGAATTCGGTAATTCGCACTTAAAAGACCGACTGATAAAAGAACTGTCGATTTCTCCCATAATCGTGCTCAATAAAGACAAACTTGTTCAGGTTAACGCAGGAGACATCCTCAATGCAGTCAGCGAATATTCACAATCCCGGGGTGTTGCAGATGAAGTTGTCGATATCCCTGTCGATCTGTCGTTATTGGAAAATGAAGATGTTCGCCGCGTTATTGAAAATGAAAATGCTCTTGGCAGCAAGGAAGGATTGAGTACCAAAGCTCATCAGGGAGACGGCGAAGGTGATGACATTGATACCCCGGATAATCCATCAACCTCTTCTACGGAGGAAGGAGCGGAAGATAATAGCGACTCTGATAAATCCGCCTCTGATAAAAATGATACCGAAACCCGAATAAAGCAGTTCAGGACTTTCTACTCGCGGATATTGTTTTTTGCTTTCCTGACCAAAACCAGAGTTGCATCGCTCAGTGATGTTATTGCTTGCATAGATAAAAGCGATAATACCAGAATTATAAATAATCTCGGCATTGATAGGAAGGCTTTGATTGCAATCAAAGATATGCACTGGGCTGCATTACGGATATTGGATTACAAAATACAAAATATAAATACATTGTCTCGAGATCATAATGCAGATCCGCTGAAGCGTTGTGAAGTCGCAATTAAAAAGTTTGGCAAATTGAGCGAAGCTGAAATTGTCACACCAGCACATATTTGTTCTGAAATGGTGAACTTGATCCCGGATAACGAATGGCAACGCATTATCGACAATGGAGACAAGATATTGGACATCGCCAGTAAAGTCGGAGAGTTCGCCGTAGCCATTTGTAGCAAACTTAAATCCTTGGGATACCAATCTGACCAGTTCAAAAACTCCATATTGGCGATTCCGACATCGATGGTAGCCTATGAGTTTACCAGAAGAATTTATGAAGAACTTGGACTTGATTTGTCATGCCTTGCCAGTAACTTCACCGCTTACGATTTGCTGGATATAAAGAATGATTCAGACAAAATTGATTATCCACGAATTTGCAGTATATTAGAACAGAATAAGCCGTTTAATTCCATTACTCTTGCCGATACGGTGAATGAAGGAGAAGAAAAAGTGAATATTGAAGCAGTTATAGGTAATCCGCCGTATCAGATCTCTGCAAGCGGAGACGCAAACGGATCAGATCCTATTTACCACTTGTTTATGGATATGAGTCAAAAGATTGGAAATCAAAATACTTTAATTCATCCTGGGCGTTTCTTATTCAATGCAGGTAAAACACCGAAGGCATGGAATCAAAGGATGTTAAACGATGAGCATTTTGTAGTTTCAAAATATTATCCAAATAGTACAGATGTCTTTGAATCGGTAAAGATTATGGGAGGAATTGCTATTACGCATTGGGATGAACGACAAACCGTAAGAGCCATTGGAAATTTTATATCCTGCGAGTCATTGCGTACCATTGTCGATAGAGTTACAAAGAAAAATTTTGAGTCTCTGGCAAAGATTGTGTTTCCTGCTGAAAGTTATAGATTTACACAACTTTTACACGATGAACATCCTGATGTTAAACATGCTCTCAGTGTTGGACATTTATTCGATTTAAAAACAAGTGTTTTTGAAAGATTACCTGAAATTTTTGTAGATGCTCCTGCCTCTGCAGATAAATCAATTCAAATCTTAGGATTGCTTAACGGCAAACGCACGATAAAATGGATTAAAGCAAAATATATAAAGCAGGCAAAGAATTGCAGTAGTTATAAGGTTTTTGTGGCAAAGTCAAATGGTGCAGAGGCTATTGATGGAGACAACGCCACATCGGTTGTTGGGATTCCATTTGTGGCTGTTCCCGATGTCGCACATACG
>JAZRSP010000368.1:0-1022 GCA_045651565.1 Victivallaceae bacterium
GGCCTCCGACTTGCCAATTTTACAGGGTTTATCCAATTGCGAATACAGTGTGTGCGCAATTGAATTGGTCTCAATATAAGTTGCTTATTTCTATCTCAGATGAATATAAACGAGAGTATTACCAATTAGAAGCAGTAAACAATGCCTGGACCAAGCGTGAACTTGAACGCCAGATTGACAGTATGCTGTTTGAAAGAACGATGCTTTCCACTGCTAAAAACA
Source organism: Victivallaceae bacterium (assembly GCA_045651565.1). Classification (GTDB taxonomy): domain Bacteria; phylum Verrucomicrobiota; class Lentisphaeria; order Victivallales; family Victivallaceae; genus RGIG5270. The sequence continues at coordinate 223 of JAZRSP010000368.1, forward strand.
AAAATTTGATTGAGCAAAATCCCGCAATCGGCGCGCTCCGAGACTCCTATGTGCTTGAGTTTTTGGACATTCCCGAGGATTACAAGGAAAAAGATCTCCGTAAATCGATTATCGCGAATTTGAAACAGTTTATTTTGGAATTCGGCAAGGATTTTACGTTTATGGGCGAAGAATTCCGCGTGCAAGTCGGCAACACAGACTTCTTTATCGACCTCTTATTCTACAACCGCGCACTTTCTTGCCTTGTGGCAATAGAACTGAAAGTTGGCAAATTCAAGCCCGGGCATCTTGGTCAGTTAAACTTCTACCTCGAAGCACTAAACCGTGACGTGAAAAAGCCGAATGAAAATCCGAGCGTCGGCCTTATTCTTTGTACCTACAAAGATGATACTGTAGTTGAATATGCTTTGAGCAACAATCTTTCTCCGGCCATGGTTGCAGATTACACTTTGCAGCTGCCGGATAAAAAACTGCTTGAAGCAAAGCTGCGTGAAATTACAATGCTTGCTGAAAAAAACAATAACGAAAATTAACTAAATCAGATATAATTAACACTATTTTTTGGAGGAAAACAAATGAGACTCAGTAAATTAAGAGAAAAAATGATTCCCGCGGAGCTTGATGCGGTGGTGCTTACTAACGTAGTGTCCGAGAGATATATTTCAAAATTCAATTTCACAGACGGATACGTGATAATTTCCCGCAAAGAGGCGGCAATTCTTGCCGACTTCCGCTATATCGAGGCGGCAAAAGCTGCGGCAGGTAACGACTTTGAGGCGGTACTTCTTTCCCGCGCGAAC
>JAZRSP010000369.1:0-6709 GCA_045651565.1 Victivallaceae bacterium
AGGGGCGTTTCCGGTTAAAATATTATGTCGCATAATTGAAAGAATTATGTAAAGGCGATTATTTTTAGCAGCATAGTTGCTAAAAGCTTTTGAGCCTTTGCATAATGATTGTTATGCGATTTAATATTTCATGCTGCATAATCAGGGAAGGGGGGCAGCTGTGGGGGGATTTCCCCCCTCAAGTGTAGCCGTTAAGCCGGTACTTGCTTTATGCGGGTACCGTGTAGGCGTGGAAAATGCGATCATTTGTTTGCAGCATATTCACCAGGAAAATTTTGTCCTGGTGTTTTTTTTATTCTATCCTGTGTCCTCGTTGTAATAGTCGGCACCTGCCGACAATCAGTTTTTGGGATCGAGGGCTCCCAAAAACACGCTTGTTTTGTGTAATCCGTCCTTATATCGCGTGCGCGTGTGTGCGTGCGCATTATGCGCGCCCGCGTTTCTAATAGCGGGCTAGTGGTATCAAATTGATACCTTTGAGGTAGGCACATACAAAAAACCGATAGGTTTTGTGCCGTATCCGAACGACTATTATTCTTTTAATTCTGATAGTCTTACCATCACAGTATCTAGTATTTTTACTCCTGTTATTTTTCCTTCTGCTATCATCTGGTTTATTCTTCCTGGCGTTACGCCTTTTATTTTTGCTGCTTGCGCTTGTGTTACTAAAAATCCATTTAGTAAAAATATCTCTGTTGCTTCTTGAAATCTTTCGTTCATTTTATGTATCTCCTTGTTTAAAAATACTTTTTCTTTGTAAAATGTCAATTTTTACTTGACTAATGATTTATTTAGTGCTATATTTTCATTTAGTTAAACAAATATTTAGTTTTTCTAAAAAAAAAGGTTAAAAAAAATGGCTGAAATTGCTGCTGTGCGCGTTCTGAATGTATCAAATGCCTGGGAAAGTGAAAAAACAACGGGATCCGGTCTTAAGATTCTTGAACACTGGGTTACCTTCGATGTTGAAGGTGGTCAGATTCATCTTACGCATTCTCCGGATATTGATATTCCTGTTGGTTGGTCGGGCAGGGCACTTGTGAACTGTTTTGTTCGTTCTTATGATTGGGTTGACTCTCAAGGTAAGCAGCGCAAGCGTTATTATCTCGCTCCTATCTCTGTTCGTTCCTTTGAAAAGGGTTACAAGCATCCTGATCTGGATGATATTATCTCATCGGTCAAAAAGTGAGGTTTAATATATGGCTGCAGCTGATCACTGCAGCTTTTCTTCCATTGATGGCTCACTTTCTATTGACCGACTGACTTTGTTATTTTATACACCTAAATTGTCATTGTGGAATAATGGCTGCGATAATACTATTTATGTAAGAAAAATGTCTGCTTTAGTTGAAAAATTGTTTCGATCAGATCTTGATCCGGATTTCCCCCAGGGCTCCAAAACTGAATTATTCGACCAACATTACAGAACAATTAGCGGTTTTGATATTCAGTTTGGTACTAAAATGCCGAAGCGGAAAAAGGTTACCGATGAACATTATCTTCTTGCGTTTGGTAGTCAATCTGATCGAGATAATGGTTTTGCCTGGCATATTACGGCTAATGAATATGCTTTGCGCATTGAGTTTAACCCCAATAAGGCAGAACATTTTACCGTTTTAAGTCCTATTTTTTCCAGTTTTGCGGATAAAGTTCCTGCTTCTACTGTTAGAGTAGGGCGTATAGATATCGCTATTGATTATCCTGTTGAAGTTAATCCAGCTATGGTTCTTTGCGATGGTGTTCGGAAGTCTTTTACAGCTACAGGGCAATACGGTCTTGAATCAGTGTATTTTGGTACTCGTGCCAGTAAAAGTTATTACCGTCTTTATAACAAACGCCAGGAAATCCTGGATAATGAAGGTGAAGACATTGGTTATCCACTTTGGCGTTTGGAGTTGGAAAGTAAGGAAGGATTTAATCTTACGGATAATCCTGATCATTTGAAACAGTTTCAGCGTTTCAAATTTTTTGAACCTTCGGTAAAGTCCGGAGATTGGCTGATCGATCTGATTCAGCAGCAAGCTGCATTAAACGGATTGCAGAATGTTCTTCGGACTATGCCTCCAGCAACTCAAAAGCGTTACCGGAAAATTTTCAGAGAATTACAGCTGCAGAATGTTGAAACTCCGAGCTTCATTTATGCCAGGGATTTTTTGGCAGCATGGAAAAAATTGAGAGCTGAAGTTCTGATAGCTTTGGGATATGATCTTGTAGAGGTTTCTAATTATGGAAAATGAAATTTCCGAGTTTCAATATTTTGTTAGTTTATTCTGGCCGTTTTTTACAGGTGCTCTAGCCTGTCGTATGTTGGCTGGTTTTCTTGGTGAAAAAATGTATTGGGTCTCTAAAGCTTTTGGCTTTGGAGAATAAGCAAATTGTAACCTTAACTTAAAATGGAGTAAAATTATGGGTTGCAAAAAACTTTTGTTGGGCACTTCTGCTTTTGCATTGGGTGCGGTTCAGTTGTTTGCTGATGATGTCAGCGCTAATACAGTAAAAATGCCTGATGGCGTTGATATCCCCTCTCTTATTCAGAGTGGTGTTACTGTTCTTGCCGGTATTGTTGCTGTTGCTTTGGCAGCCTGGGCAAGTTGGCTCTTGGTTAAAGTTGCGCTTAAATGGATTCGCAAGTCTTTGACCTGATTTTTTTTCCGAAGGGGCTTTCATTGCCCCTTTTTAGTTTGAGGTTTTTATGGAACAAGAGATTCTTTTTCATCTTCGTGTTATTGAACTGTTTTTATCTCTTATATCTGCTACTCTTCTTGTTTTTCTTCTTATGGTAGCTGTAAAATACAAGGGTCTTTTGTAATGCGTATTTTTGTTTTTATATTGTCTTTTTCTTGTTTATCAGTTTTTGCTGCTGTTCCAGAAGGCTATAGTTTGTTTTTTTCTAAATCAGAAACTCGTTCTTCTGATAAAACTTATGATAGCTATTTTACCTGTCCTGTTTTCAACCCTGAAAAAAAATATTATTTTGAGTTTGTTACTTCTGGCGATACAACTAGAACCGGTTGTTTTTTTGATATTTGGATTTTTTTTAATAATGATAGTAGCAATGATGAAAATCGGAGAGAGCTTTTTTCCCCACCGCGATTTAGTTGTTCTGGTTTTATGAATTTTACTGATCACGTAAATGGTAAATATATTCCTTATATTTGTATTTATGGGCCTAGTGGTTCGAATAGGTACGATATTGTTTCTGCTAGTTATTCTTTGGTTATTTATGAAGAAGGATCTTCTACTGAAAAACCAGTTGATCCGGAAAATCCAGATGATCCAGAAAACCCAGATGATCCAGATGATCCAGAAAACCCAGATGAGCCGGAAGATCCGGAAAAACCTGGTATAGTTGTTCCTGAAGCTCCTGAAGCTCCTGAAGTATCTACACTTAATCCCCTTGGTGATTTTCTTACTGATTTTGGTAAGCCCAATATAAATTATGAGCAATCAACGGTTTATCAGGTTCCTGGTTTTGAAATTCCTGTTGCCGGTTCAGTTGTTACCGTTTTTCTTGATAAGGGGAAAGAAATTCCTGTTCTTTATGCTGCTTATGAATCATTCAGGCTCTTTGTTCTTTCTTTTGGTTATGTTGTAATTAGTTTTGTTTTTTATCGTTCTGTGTTTAAACTTTTCAGAAAGAATAGTTAAAATGGAAGTTTCTCTTTTATCTATCTGGGAATATTTTCTTCGTGCAATTCAATATTCTTGTGATTGGGTTATTACTACCCTTGTAAATCCTGTTTTTGAAGGTTTTATAGATTTGATAAGTCCTTATCTGCCTTCTGTTGATTTTGATTTGTCTTCTTTTATGACTGGTGATATGTATGCTTTACTTTCTTCCTGGTTCCCTTTCAGCTATGGTGTTACATGTCTTGTTGCTTATTTTGTTATAGCTGCTGCTGTTTATATTGTCAATTGGGTTTTGGGGCTTATTCCTACAGTGAGTTAATTTATGGCGAGTGAAACAATAATTAGTGCTACTTTTGGTGTTCCCGGTGCCGGCAAGACTTATAGTCGGGTAAAATGGCTTGTTGATGATTTTTTAATTAACAATCCTTCCGGTATGTATATTACTAATATTCCTATAGATATACCTGTTATATCTGCTTATGTTTCAAAAATAAAAAATTGTTCTTACGATGAGATAGCTTGCAGATTGCATATTATTCCCGATGATATTATGATTTCTTGGGAAAAACTCAATCAGCTTGATAATCGCGATTTACAGACTTTTGACGCTGTTACTTTTCCTCCTTCAGCATATTTGCAGCAGTTCAATCTTGAAGGTGCGCATATTGCTATTGATGAGTTTCATAAATATTTTTCTAAAAAAGGTCCTAAATCCCTTCGTAAACTCTGGAACGATTGGTTCGCTGAAATTCGTAAAACTGGTTGTGTTTTTGAAGCTATCACTCAGTCATACGGTCAAATGTCTGAAGAATTTCTTGATAAGTGCGCAACTCGTCTTGAATTAGTTAATCATTCGGAATTGCGAGATCCTTTTTTTGGTGTTCGTATGGGTGATTGGTATGAATTGAGAGCCGGTATTATTGGTAAATCACCAGTGCAGCGTGTTTCAGAAAAAGAAACTATGCAGGGAACTAGTGTTTCCGGGCGTCTTTGTTGGGTTCCTACTGGTAGGGGGAAAACTTTTGTTTTGCAGCCTGAATATTTTAAGTTTTACAACTCTTTCCGTAACTATACTGGTTCTTCTGCAGAAAGAAAACCACCTTCGGCTATTTACGGGAAGGCTATTATTTTCTGGTTCCTTCGGCGTAATTTGTTAAATATTGTTCCTCGTATACTTATTGTTATATTGGTCGGTTGGTTTTTATTAGGTGGAGGTCTTCAGTTTTGTATTAAGTGTTTTTTTAGTACTTTTAATGCTGTCGGAAAGTCTAATTCTTCAGTTCGTACTTCGGCAAAATCTAATAATATTGTTCCGGTTAGATCTGTTCCTATTCATGAAGGAAAAAATGTTTCTTCTGCAGCATTAAAAAAATCTGGTTTTGTTTCAAAAAACAAAGAAAAGTCCTCCGGATCAGATTCTGATCAGAAAGTAAAAACAGATTTATCTGTAGAAATCGATGGTTTTCGTCCTGCGCTTTTTTGGCAGGATATTCTTGTTTTAAAAAATGGGCTTGAGTTTAAATTAGGCGATAAAATAACTGTAGGAGTATTTAATGGAAAGAAAATTGTTCTTATTGACAAAAAAAAGCGTTTTTATCAGCTTGATGATGGTACTTGTTTGTACATGTTTTATGGGCTGCAGCTTAACCAGGGAGATAAAACAAGATGATCCGTTCAGAATTATTTATAGTGAAAAAACATCTGATTTGTCAGTAAAGAAAAAAAATGTATCTGAAACTCGTTTAATTAGTCTATCTGCAAGTAAAATGCCTTTAGGAAATTTTTGCAGGCTCTTGTCTGATTATTTTAAAATAGGTATTGTTTTTTCTGAAACATTGTCTGATAAATATATTACTGCCGAATTCAAAGATACTGATTTAAATACAGTTTTTACTGTTATAAGTAAACAATTATCTGTTGATCTTGTTAAAGTAGGTAATACTTTTTATCTTGGCAGCTTAAACGATGACGATAAAGTGATTCTTATAAGGCGTGTCCTTTCCCACGACGAAGAAAATCTTCAGAAGATTGTAAATTCTTTTAAAAGTTCATCGGGCAGGGGAGAAGTTTTGTCTGGTCGTATTGTTGTTTTTAGTGATAAGGATTTTGTCATTCGTAAAGTCTCCGAAGCATTGGATGATCTGGATCGCTTTCATCTTCAAAGTTGGATAATTCAGCTTTATTTTATATTACTTCGTAAGGATGCTTTAGCGGAGGGCGGTTTAACGATGTCTACCAGTGGTACTATTTCTTACAATATTTCTGAAAATAAAATTGATGTAAAAGATTTTAAATTGGAAGGTCTTTTTTCTGGTCTGCTTGATAGTTCTTATGCTGATCTTTATGCAAGTCCTATGCTTATTCTTCGTGATGGAGTTAAAGGTAATTGGTTTGATGGTCAGCGTGTTCCTATTGCACAAAAAACCGTTTCTGATTATGGAACGGTTACAACTTCTGGTTTTGATTATGTAGAAGCCGGTTTATCTGTTACAGCAACTTGTCGAGAAAGCAAGATAGGCGGTTTTTTGGTTCTCGATATTTCTTTGTCTGATATTCAGAGCTATGTTGAAGGTAATCCATTGACTTCTAAAACAAATGTAAATGTTTCACTTGATATGATTCCTAATAAAGTATATTTGCTTTCAGAGCTTCAGCGTTATTCTGTTCTTGATAGAGAATCAAAAACTTTACTTTTGGCAAGAAATAAGGGTAAAAGTGTTATCCAAGTTTGGGGTAGAATATACCGTATTGATAATTATGTTGGGTTAGAAGCTCCTGTGATCGCCGATGATAATATTTCGATTAAAGAACCTGAAGAGTTGAATAAGTAATTTTTGTTTTTTCTGAAATTTTGTTAGAAATTTTGGAAAAAAACAAAAATCACTTCAAATCGCCGCAGAGGCGGTGGTAATAAATAAGGAAATAGATTATACCCAACAACGCCAAGTCTCGCCAGAGGGGCGTTTCCGGTTAAAATATTATGTCGCATAATACATGTTATGTTAAGTTGAGTGTTGTAAAAATGGAGGATTGTTAAGATTGTAATATGCTGTGCATAAATAACTTAACAATTGTTTTT
>JAZRSP010000370.1:0-2894 GCA_045651565.1 Victivallaceae bacterium
CATTAAAACAATTTATAAATGCAGCCACGTGGGAGGACGGCGAACAAAACCAAATCAATAATTCAGGCGATATTGTCTTCAATATCGGCAGTTTAAATGTTCATCATAAATTTTGTGAAACATAAACAAATAATCAAAAATTATCAAGGATGTCTGGTAAAAATTCCCGGACAGCAAAAAAGAAAAAAAGGAGAGTGTAGCCATGAGTATTGACAATGAAAAATTTCTCAAGTACTTAAATATTGTTGTTGATTTTCTGACGTTTAAAATAAATATATTCCCAATTGTTGGAATAGCTCTTTACGTGATATCCATCGTAATTTGCCTGGCTTTGGGTATTCGGGAGTTTCAGTTCGGTCGTCCTTGGCAAGGACTTTTTAATATCTTCGTTGGTCCCATGCTTTCCCATATGGTCTTGGAGCTTTTCTTCATGTTCTTTTCTATGATTGGTTTGTTGCGCGAAATTCGCAATGCATTGGACGAAAAAAAACAATAAAAAATACTTTCACAAAGTGTTAGGATAAAAAAGATTGTCAGTTGTTGGTACAGCTTTATGCTGTAAGTCGTAAATAAGGAAATGTCATCAATTATCCATGGAGGTTTATCATGATGACTCCGGTATTCAAAGTCAACACAAAATCGGCAAACGCTGCAGCTTGCGGATGCAAATGCAACGATTGCTGGGGTGAATAACCCTTAAAAAAGGAGAGGCTATTTGCATACTAGCAAATAGCCTCAAATTTTAACATGAAGAAAAAAGAAGATATATTATTAGAAAAACATATTTTCCCTGTTGATGTCACTGCAATTTATGGTCCAGGGATGTTTGGTATTTACTCTCCCTTTGCTGACAAAATTATTATATTGTCCAATTCCCAATGGGACGAGATACTTCAAGCTAATGATTTCTTACAAAAGATAGAATCTCTGTTTCCCCGTTTTGAAATATCTGAGCGAGAAATTGCGCATGGAATGACTGAATGCGATTTGGTTCGAATGTCTGTTATACCAACGCATCGATGTAATTTTCATTGTCAATACTGCTATGCTGCCAAAGGGCGTTCAGATGAAGTTATGCCCTTCAAAATTGCAGAAACTGCATTAGATTACTTTATCAACCATAACCGTACAAAACGTAACGACCTGTACATTTCCATCGTCGGTGGAGGCGAACCTCTGGTTACATGGGATACTACAAAAAAAATAATAAAGCGAATCAGGAAATTGGAAGAAACAAGAGGTTTTAATGTATCTGTGACAATGACAACAAATGGGTCTCTTGTAAATGCTAATGTGGCTGATTTTCTTGTCGCTTATGGAGTTAAGGTTTGCGTTTCGTTTGAAATAATAAAACATTTTCAGGAACTGCATCGTGGACATTACGAAGCAGTAAGAAACGGCATATTGCAATTGTGTAAAAAAGGATGTGATGTTTCAATTCGGACTACCATCACCCCGCAATGTGTTTTACGCCAAACTGAAATGGTTGAAGAAATAAAAAATTCTTATCCCCAAATAAGAAAAATGAATTTCGATTATGTTGTATCTAATGAAATATTTTCTACAGCGAAAAAACTGACTGATTTTTTTACAAACTTTACGGAATGTTTTTTCAAAGCTTCAAAAAAGGCAAATGAGTTGAATCTTATTTTATCTACACCTCTTTTCAGAAAAACAAAATCTCTCTGTGACAGATATTGTTCCGGTGATTTTTGTATAACTCCTTCCGGAGCTATTTCTATTTGTCATCGCTTTACGTCTCCTGCAGAACCGCATTACTGTGATTGTATTTATGGACAAATTAATCAGAGGAATGTTAAAATAGATCGAGCTTATTTCCGAGAGCTAATGAATTGCGACGTATACAAGTTGTCAAAATGTTATTCCTGTTTTGCACGTTTTCACTGCGGTGGACACTGTTTGGCACATCGGTTTAATTATACCGATGAACAACTGGATGCGGTATGTAGTTTTACTCGGGATTTTGTTTTACGTTCTCTTCTAACCCATGAATTTCAAGATTTTTTGTAATTGAAACGGAGCAATGAAATGGCATATAAAAATCTAATAAAAAACAACATCTTTCCTATCCCCGTTGGAGATAAGTTAGGTTATCAAGCAGAGACCATCTATCTTCTTTATGCCCCGCTGGCAGAAGAATACACCTTGGTTGATCATGAATGTGTGGAAAACCTGAAAAAAGTTGCGGATAACAACGGAGGAGATGCTCCCAGTGATATCATAGAATTGTACAACAGGTTGAACGTTGTAAGCAATGAAAAATTGAAAAAAAGCATTATTACCCATCCAGACAATTATACTAAAATGTCAATAATGCCGACAGCCCGTTGTAATTTCGCTTGTAATTATTGTTATTCCGCTCATGGAAGATCTGCTGCCACGATTCCAAATGAAGTGATTAAAAATGCCCTTGATTATTTTTTACGACCAAGATCAAGGCATTGCAAGTACACTTTGTTCATTTCCGGTGGCGGTGAACCTATGCTAGTCTTTGACAAACTGCAGAATATCGTCACCTATGCACAAACGTTAACGAATACCAATGGCGGTCAGTTGGATATTATGGTGATTTCTAATGGATCTTTGATCAGAGAAGAACATGCTAAATTCTTCAAACAGCATCAAGTCTGCGTTTGTGTTTCTTTTGAGATTACTGAATCTCTGCAAAATATGCATAGAGGTCATTATGATGTTGTTCGAAACAATATTTTTAAGTTGCTTACTGCAGGTGTAATACCTTCCATCAATGCGACCATCACTCTTCAAAGTGTATCGCAAATGTCCGAAATGATCGAAGAGGTGGCAGCCGAATTTCCCGGAATAAAAGAGGTCATGTTTGAACCCGTTACGCCTGTTGCCGGATTTTCCTCAAA
>JAZRSP010000371.1:0-2665 GCA_045651565.1 Victivallaceae bacterium
CCGAGCTTAACGACCCGATTGACCAGCGTGAGCGTTTTAAGGCTCAGGAAGCTCTCCTTGCACAGGGCGACGATGAGGCAAACACAACTGATGAGGATTTCCTCACAGCTCTCGAGTACGGTATGCCTCCCACGGGCGGCATCGGCTTCGGTATCGTCAGAGTGTGTATGCTCCTTACCGATTCTTCCGCTATCCGCGATGTGCTTCTTTTCCCCACAATGAAGTCCCTCAACTAAGCAAAACGGCTCTGTATCAACGTTTAAAGGACTTTGAAATGCGGCAGAATTTGAGTTTTACCACCGGTTTTACCACTTTTGCCGAAAAAACATAACAAAACATCAACTCCTGCTCATCAAAATGGGCAGGAGTTTTTTTGTGTTTTCAGTTATCTCATCTGCAAATCTTTCATAATGTAATTGAACTCAAATTTGACGCTAATTGAGTTTATTGGCTGTGTTTCTCTTCGTTGCTCCCCCAACGAATCTCTGAAAATCTGTTCTTTTGTTTGTTATACTCCTTTCAAACATTAGTTAATTAACACCTATGAACTCCAAATCGTGGTATTTTTATCTTCCGTTTCTCCAGGCGGAAACTTTATTAACACAGCCCAATCAAAAAACGCTGCTTACTCAGAAGCAGCGTTTTTTTGATTTTTTGAGTTTTTTCAATTTTCCAAAGCTTTCATTCGTGCCAGGACTGTAGTAATTACTCTTTTTCTGATAAGTTCTCTTTTTTGTTCAGGATAGTACGGCAACAGCGTGTCCAGCACTTTGTTCATCTTGTCTTCTGTGATATTAATATTGCCGATTTGTCTTCCGTACAAGCCTTGTGCAGATTTAACCTGTCTGTTGAAAGTAGTGTTAAATGGTTTAGCAACAGCAGTAGCAACAAGTGATTTCGGCTCAACATCCGACGGAGCAGAAACAAAATTAGAGAGTACTGTTGCACCATTATTAAAAATCGGGCTGTAGCGGTAGTTGCCATTCTTTTCAATTACTGTAATGTTATTGAGCTGTCTGCTTTCGTTAAGGAACAAACTGTCAATCTCAAAAAGCAATGTAAGATACTCGGGGAATTTTTTAAGTCCTGTTATCTCCGTTGTTTTTTCTGCAAGGAATTTAATTCGTTGCTTATCGCTGCTCATGGATTCTAACTGCGTTTCAAGCGGATAACCCAAATGAAGAGTGAGCAAACGATTGAGTGTAATTAAAGATTCTCCTTCTTTAAGAAAATTCCTGCTTGAACAATAAACTTTTTCTTGGTTATTTACCAGAACCTTGCCAATTTCGTACTTAACCCGGTTTCCTAAAAAACCACAAACGTCAATAGAAACATATTGCAAGATTTTTGCAACAAAAACCTCTGCAAGGGACTCATAGCCATACATATCGAGCTTATACCAGGTTCCGTTTTCGAACCATTTTTCCTGATCGCCCTTAGCGGAAGTTTCAGCAATCTTTCCCTTGGTTACAACTTTTATTGACATAAATCTTCCACCTCCAGCCATTGATCGTCTTCAGCCATTCGACCTTCCGTGGCAAGGATTATCTCCAGCGGATCATATTTAGCCACACCAATGGCATCGAGGTAATCCTGCAAATGGGATCTGGATTCGGGAATGCAACGTTCTTTCAAGAAATCGATGAATTCCTCCCAGACCGGAATCTCGTTTCTTCCAAATGCAGTCTTCACTATATTATCGCTATGGTTCTCAATCTCAAGCATCTGCATAGTGAAGTCAGCATAAATTACTGTGCAGAGTTTATCTCCGTCATAATAGCTTATTTTTTTGATGTCACTACCGGAGGCAACAGCAGACATTGCAAACTGAAACGGTGTCTGTTTTTTTGTGATAATTATTTTTGTTCCATCATAATGCAGCTCAATTTCTTTGCTCTGCTCGGTGCCGATATCCATCTCTTTAATCCATTTTGTCGGCAGCGAAACTTTATATGTGGCACGGTTTTCGCCGGACGCAGATCCGCCAGCTTTGCCTATAATGACATTCGCTCTTCTTTTTTCCAAGTATATTCACCTCGTTCAATAATTTATCATACAAGTAACGAATTGTCAATATTTATCGTTTTTAATTTATCTGCATATCAAATCTGTCATACTATTAACGACAGACGGTTTATATACATTCTACAATCATATATCTATATTAACCACGTTGCTCCATTATCGTTAAGAATATAATTCAATAAGATTACATCATTTAATTTCTCCGTCTGTCACCCGGGCTTGCCAAAAGCAAGCCCTTTTTTATTTTGTTGATGGTGTAAAAACATCATACTTAAAATATATATATGAAATTTAAACCTATAAAGTTTTAACCACGAAAGGAGATTAAATGATATTAATTTTTAAAACAGACCAGAAAATCCTGCACCATGCAATTACTACGCAAGAAGCAAGACTGCTTACATCGTTGTAATTGAAGTTGTCTATAATCCGCTGTACTGTATCGGATTTCTTTGCGGAGTACGAAACATCATTGTTGACATTTTCTGAGGAATTGGGTATAATATTATCAGAGTTCATAGTGGTACTGTGCAACGGCAATTGTAGCCTATTAGCATTCAGCCATTTTTGAACTCTTTTTTTATCTGAATATCTTATATTAACGCTTGTTCCATCTTCTTTATCAAAAATCATACAAAAG
>JAZRSP010000372.1:0-1508 GCA_045651565.1 Victivallaceae bacterium
CCAGATGTGCCACGGCAAGGGAAAAAACTGCAATATGGCCGCAACGCAAACACAGAAAAGCGGAATAAAAGCAAGATAACGATTCCGTTCTTTTTTGCGAAATGATTTGACCAACAGAATAATCGCCCAAACTGCCCCCGCCATCCACAAACCTACCAGTAACGGCAGAAATATGAGCGTTGACAAAGAATCAAAGAGCAGTATTGCAATATTGCATAAAAGATAAAGAATGTAAACGATATTCCAGGCAATCATCTGCCCGCTCCTCCAATAAAACCAAACAATCCGATAAAGAATGCGGCAAGTGACAGAGCCATAAACAAAAAATATAGCACAATACAGTACGGGCAGATAAGATTTATTAAAAGCAGTACCAAAAATAAACCGCACACTGTTTTTACCGGCGAATTTCCATACAGCCCCAGAAAAAGCAGCGGCAGATAAATAATTGCTCCGTTCCAGATATGAGCATACAGGTTGCAGAAAAAAATCACCACCGCCGCCAAAGCCAATGCCAGCGGAGCAAATTTCATCAGCCAATAGTTATTGGTAAAAAATAAATTCTTCATTTAATCAACTTCCATTCTTCCCACGGCGGCAGGGAGATTTTTGTGTAAGGATAACGCGGCGCAAAGTTCAGAAACAGGAGATTCTTATCACCGGTTGAACGCTTTTCTTGGGGGCGTTTGAGCTGTATAACGCAATATTTTTCCGGCAGATTTTTGTCGTGCGGACGAACTATAACTTTCAGGTAGATAGTGTCTTTTTTGCCGAAGTCAAGCACCGGACGGCCCTCCCATGATTCAAAGCCGTCAAAGCCCAAAGAATATGTATCCGGAGAATCGTAACTTTCATTGCGTTTTGGCGGGAATCCGTAACTCAAGTAATAAAACGTTACCGGCTGCCACTCGTTGCCGTCTGCTGAAGCGAAAAACGACAGCGCCGCTTTGTAATAATAAACTTTTTTATATCCTTCTTTGATGAGTTCGGCAAAATGTTCCTGGTCAAGTGGACGCCATTCACCGATACTCTTTTCGGTTATCTGTCGCAAGATGCCTGTATACTGTATGAAAGGATATTTCGCGTGGGGAAACTCCAGCTCCAGCCAAACCGCGTTCGGATCAGGATGAGCGACATTGCTCCGGATATTGTTGAAGCGATCGTTGCCGGAGCAGAACCCGATGGGTTATCCATCGCACAAATTATGAAAAACATCCCGGAAGACTGGAACGAACAGCGGAGGCTTTTCGGTTTCCCGGAACGGTGATTGCGGGAAACGTTTGGTGGCAGGAGAAATCTTGCCGCCTTTTTGCGTTTAAATTTTTAATGTTTGGGTTATCGTAAAATATACTCCAAGTGCAAGAAATAACAGTCCTGTCAGGTTGTGCAGATATTGTTCTATCCGGGTAATTCTGTTATAAATCCTGCCGACTACTCCAATGCTTCCGGCAAGGATAAAGGCAAAAATTATTACAGGCAGTCCGCTTGCAACACCGAATATTCCCGGA
>JAZRSP010000373.1:0-8859 GCA_045651565.1 Victivallaceae bacterium
GTTATTATCTCCAATTAAATGTTTATTGTAATTCACGGCCGTACAGCCCCCCACCGCCAAGGCTATGGAGGACATCCTTCACAGTCGCTTCGCTCCTCTTTTTGCGAAACGCAAAAAAAATCTACGCATGGCATTCCTTACGGCCTGCCATCCGTAGCCTTAGCGAAGGATGGTGGCCGTTGAGGCACTCGACCCCCACGACACCAATTCCTAAGAATTTGAGCCTGAAGCAACGCGAAAGGCATTCACCTAAAAAGGGAACGAATCCCCAAGCAACCAGCCATATTTATATGGCGGCAAGCGTAAGCGGATTCTTAAAATAATATAACATTGGCAATTTTATTGCAAAACGGAATATTTTTTTATGAATTAGGTTGCTTAAAAAAAACACAAAAAAAATGGTGGGCGTTGAGGGACTCGAACCCCCGACATTCACGGTGTAAGCGTGACGCTCTAGCCAACTGAGCTAAACGCCCGAATGATATTTATCAATCAGATACATTAATATAGCACTGATTTACAAAAAAGCAAATTATTTTTAACAATAAAATCAATTTTTTTTGATTTTTCTGCGAGCGATATCAAAAAGTGCCCCCGCAACTCCCATTAAATAGCATATCCAACCACAATAGATTGCGTAGTTAAGTTTGCCCAATCGGTAATAAAACACAAAAATTAATCCGTACATCACCAATGCAACGGCATAGTACAACACAGGAAAAATTTTGCATTTTTCATAACAACCATAGATAAAATATCCTAAATTCAATATCGGAATATAGGCAAATTCTTTAAATCGTTCGTTTTTGTGGCGGTTAATGATAGTTAAAATTATCCCATAGAGATAGACTCCGCCAAAAAGTATTGCTCCGCAATAAAAATATTGCTCGTTTTTATCCAACAAACTCCCTACCATGATAATTAAACTCATAAGGTGAAAAACCACCCCTGCCAATTTATCAAAAGCCTTAAAAAGTTCACTTAAAATTTTATAGATGAAGAAAACCACATTAAACAAGGGCAAATACGCACAAATCTTCATTAAAGACTTAAATTCATCGCTGAAAGTTTTATCGACATCCTCAACCTCATAGGTTTCCTGTTTGAGATTTTTAGGCTCAATTTCGATATTTTTTTCTGTTGCCAGAAGTTCCTGCAATTCATTCATGACTACTTCGCAACTTTCGGTAAAAAGTTCCATATTGAAGTCGTCTTCATCGGTAACTTCGTGGGCATTTTTGTTCCTCACCGCTGCGATATAGTGCAATAAGTCCACACACTCCTTGGATAACTTGCCGGATAGGTGGTCAGTTTTGTCATGCAAGCCTGCTTCATTTGCCCCCAATTGGGTCATCAGCGACTCAATCTCCCTCGAAAGTGTAATGATCATACCGGTTTGATTGACTGATTTAAGACTGATTTCGCTCATAATATCCCTCTCCTCACCAAGAAATTTTCAACTGCTCTGCGACAAATTCCAACTCTTGTGTCAAACAGCCTTTTTGCTGCAAAGTCGTTAAAATCTTGTCATTCAACGACTTGGACGGCTGGATCAAGTGGCTGCTCTCCTGCTGGGCATCAAGAAGTTCAAAAATTCCGTAATTGCTTAAACTCATCGTCGGCGCAATATACTTCAAGTGGGTCGGCTCTTCCAAAACAAAATTCAACGGTGCATTGTTATTCAAAACCCGCTCCGGCGGCATCAATTGCCCGAACTCATTATGGATACCCATATTAACAATAATTGCTTTTGATTCAACTAACTTCTTAATATCCAAAGTGTTCTGCAATGCTCCCTCAATCCCGGTAACAGAAACCACAATGTCGCTTTGAGAAATTGCTTTATCAATTTCTGATTGATTACGGAAATCGATTTTCTGCATTGAATCGGGAATTTCAACTTTGGTAAGATCATCAACCACAACTACTTGTGCATTTTCTTTCATTGCATAGAGTGCTACGCCCTGCCCGACTTTGCCGAAGCCGAAAATTACCACTTTTTTGTTGCTTATGTCATTAATATTGTAGTGTTTAAGTCCGCGCAGGAAACCGTCGCCCGTGCCGAGAAGAGTTTCGAGAGTTTTGACCACACTGTTATCTGCCAGGAAAACATTATTCGCCGAATTACGGTATTTATAGAAGCCTGAACGGGTCAATTCCACATACCCGATATTGGCAAAAACATTAGCATTTACACCTGCACAATCCAGAATAAAGTCAAATTTTTTACGATAAACTCTTTCTCCATTGAGTACCGTTTTTATCCCGATTGAGTTCAGGAAATCAATAATCTGCGGATCATACGGAATGCCGTTGCCGTAACCGACAGTCAAATTCATTTTGCCCTTCAACAACGGAAGATATTTAACCAGAGTATTACGAAAAACCGGGGTCGCATCAAGCACGGAATAGAAACTCAACTCCTTTTTGCGTCGAAATTCAAGTATCTGTTCTTTTAAATTAATATACTCTCTCGGCTCATAAAATTGTGAAATATAATCTTTTATCGCATGAAATTGTTTCATAACTTCACCTCTTTAATGATTTGATGAATATCTCCTGCTCCGATAATTGCAACTAATTCTTTTTGATTGCTTTTGGAAATTTTTTCTATATAATTTACAATGTCGGAAAAGTTTTCCATATACTCGCCATTCGGCAATCTATCCGCCAAAAGTTGTGGACTTTGGTAACTTTGGCCGCTGACCCAAGCCTCAAAAATTCTGCTCAAAATCACCTTATCTGCCATGCTTCCCAAAATTTCAGCAAAATCCTCAAAATATTTAGTCATTCTCGCCGCCCGATGCACCTGAAAAATCGCATGTAATTGATAATCGGGATATTTTTCACGCAAAAGCGACAAAGAACTTTTCAGTTCTTTCGGGTGATGGGCATAATCTTCGATAAAAACGAAGTTGCAAGACTCGTAAATCATTGTCATTCTTCGTTTTACATTAATAAAATCCGACAAATCATCGACTTGTACATTCAAATTAAGCAGTTTCATTGCCTGCAATGCCAAAAATGAATTTTTCTTCTGGTACCCTGCAATATTGCCGGGGAAAGCAATTTTTGTCAAAACCTCTTCTTCAAAGGGAATTCCATTGGGCAAATCAGCAAAAATATCATCTTTTATTTCATTTCTCCAATAGAGGACATGGGTACTTTTTTTCGCACTCAATCGGAAATTTTCTTTCAGAGCCTCTTCACCGCCAACACTCCAAGCATGGTCATCATCCAAATTCACCACAATATTGATGTCAGGAGCAAAAAACACATGCGTTCCGTCACTCTCATCGGCTTCGGTAACAAAAATTGAACCGTCACCCGCCGCAAAAGAATTATTTTCATGGAGTTCGCCGCCAATTAAATAACCGCACTTAACGCCCTGTTTTTTCAGCAAATGCACCAAAGTCGCACAAGTCGAAGTTTTCCCGTGAGAACCGCTGATTATTACCACTTTTTCATAAGTTTTAGACAATTCAGCTAATAATTCACCTCGGCGAATTAGCGGAATTGCAAGTTTTTGCGCTTTCATGTACTCCGGGTTGGAAACGGGCACTGCCGAAGAATAGACCACCAAATCGCAATCATCGGGCAAATTTGCTTCGTCATGCCCATAAGAAATTTTCGCCCCCAACTTCCGCAGAAGTTCAGTTCTTTGGGATCGCTCCAAGTCTGAACCGGACACCGAAATTCCATCAGCATACTTTTCCAGCATGATTCCTGCCAAAGTCTGCATGCCGACACCACCGATTCCTATGAAGTGGACTTTTAAATTTTCCTTGAAAAACTGCATAAAAAATTCAAACTTTGAAATTTATCTAAAAAATAAGAGCGGAAGTTAAAAACAACCGCTCTACTGTTTTCAGTTTATTACTTGGTGAAAAATTCGTTGATTTTAGCAACTACATATTCACGCTGCTCGGTTGTTGATTCCGGATAAATCGGGAGAGCCAAAATTTCCTGTGAAACTTTTTCCGATACCGGGCAATCGCCGACTTTGCCGCCCAAGTCTTTGAAGCAGTTCTGCAAGTGCAGGCTCAAAGGATAGTAAACTGCGCAGCCGACTTCATTATCCAAAAGGAATTGTTTAAGTTCATCACGCTTGCCGTCTGCAACCAAAATGCAGAACTGGTTATAGATGTGACGATGCTCATAACTTGCTTCAACCGGAAGTTTAACCTTTTCCAAAACCGCAGGATATTTAGCGAAAATTTCACGATATTCCGCAGCGTTCTTCTGACGAGCTACGCTCCATGAATCAAGTTCTCTCAACTTGATTGAAAGGATTGCCGCCTGCAACGCATCCAAACGGAAGTTGCCGCCGACATAGTCATGGATATAAGTTCCGCTCTGACCGTGGTTGCGGAAAACTTTAAGAAGTTTGGCTTTTTCTTCATCATTGGTAGTGACAATTCCGCCGTCGCCGAAGCAGCCCAAGTTTTTACTCGGGAAAAATGAAAATGCGCCGTAATCACCGATAGAACCGACTCTTTTTCCTTTGTATTCAGAACCGATTGCCTGGCAAGCATCTTCGATAACAATCAAGTTATGCTTTTTAGCAATTGCCATCAGAGGATCCATATCAGCACTCTGTCCGAAAAGGTGTACCGGGATAATTGCTTTGGTTTTGTCAGTAATTTTTGCTTCAACTGATTTGGGATCGATATTGAATGTTTCGGGGTCGATGTCAGCGAAAATCGGTTTCGCTCCGACGCGGACGATCGCACCAACGGTTGCAAAGAAAGTAAAGGGTGTGGTAATAACTTCATCACCATATCCGATTCCCTCAACCATAAGAGCGATAATCAGAGCGTCTGAACCTGAAGTTACACCGCAAGAATAATTGCTCTGGCAATATTCTGCAATTTCTTTCTCCAATTTTTCAACTTTCGGGCCGAGGATAAATCTTTGAGAATCGCAAACTTCGATCATCTCTTTCATGATTTCATCTTTTAAATTGTTGTACTGACCCTGCAAATCTAACAAAGGCACTTTCATAATTTCCCCACTTTCTGTCTGAAATTTTAAAAAATAACTAAAAAATAAAATTTTATACAATAATCTATCACATATTCTCGTTTTTTCAATTTTAATAATCAAAAAATATGCTATATTATATAAAAATTTTTGAAAATTTATAAAAAATGGTGATATTTATGGAAAAAGGCGATAAATTTGAAGCAATTATAGAAAAAAATGTTTTCGGCGGTGACGGTATGTGCAAAGCCCCGGACGGAATGGTAATTTTCGTTGCTAATTCGTTGCAGGGCGAAAAAGTCATCGTGGAAGTGGAGGCAATCAAACGCAGTTTCGGCAGAGGCAAAATTATTAAGATTCTGGAAGAATCCCCCTATCGACAGGCAAATCCCTGCAAATACGCCGATGATTGTTGTAACTGCAAATATCTTTTCACCTCTTTTGAGTATGAAAACACGCTGAAACAAAAGCAGTTGGAAGATATTGTAAATCAGGCATTTCCGCAGTATTTATCTTGTATCGAACCGATGATTTCGGCAAAAAATGATCTGCACTATCGCAACAAAGCGGTTTTTCATGCTCACAGAGTATCTAAATTTTTGGACTTGGGGTACATAAAAGCCGATAATGTTTCTGTTGTTGACATCCCTGAATGTCTTCTGCTCTGCCCTGAAATTCAAGAAGAATACAATAAAATCCGGGAAAATCTTTCGGTTATGCACTCGCTCCGTGACGGAATGGAATTAACTTTGCGTTACGAGAGCGGCAAAAACAAGGTACATTACTGGCGTAATTCACCGGATTTGAAAGCGTCTTGGCTGCGTGAAGAGTTATGTTGCGGAACTTTCAGCGTGCCTTTGGGGAGTTTCTTCCAAGTTAATAATGAAGTAGCAAATTTACTTTTGCAGGAGGTTGCTCAACTTATTAATAGTGAAGATGTTACTACCCTCTACGACCTCTATTGCGGCAGTGGATTTTTCGCTTTCGGTGCAGCTGCAATGTGTGATAAAATCGAGAATATCGTCGGTACAGAAATTGATGAGCGCGCAATTGAATGTGCAAAATTCAATTTAAAACCATTTGATAAAGTCAATTCCAAATTTATCGCCGGTGATGCTGCTAAAAAACTCCCCGAAATCCTCGGTAATGTACCGGCAAAATCTATGGTAATTGTCGATCCGCCCAGAACCGGTCTTGATGCCAAAGCAGTACAGGCAATTAATCGCAGCTTGAATATTAAACAATTAATTTACATCTCCTGTAATCCTTCAAGCTGGGTGCGTGATGTATTGCGTTTGGAAAAGCACGGATTTAAATTACAGAAAGTCCGTGGCTTTAATATGTTCAGCCGAACCGGTCACTTTGAACTATTTTCTTACTTAACTCGTTAAGGTTTGATGCCCCATGAAAACGACAAACTTAAATGTCGGACATCGTAAGAGATTACGAAATAAATTTTTAAGACATGGAGAAGATGTCTTTTATGACTATGAAATGCTTGAATTGCTTTTGACCTATGCAATTCCATTCAAAGATGTCAAGCCGATTGCTAAAGAACTTTTGCTCAACTTTTCCTCGGTGCGGGAAGTTATGGACGCACGCGTGGAGGATTTGTGCAAAGTTAAAGGCATAAAAGAAAATTCTGCGGTTTTGATAAAACTGATTAAAGCAATGGGCAGTTTATATTTGTACACAAAAATAAAAGAAAGCAAAAAACTTAAAAATCTTCAAGATATTATTGATTTTATCCGCATAAAAATTTCCTGTCTTAAATTTGAATCAATCATGCTGATTTATCTGAATTCAGGCAGAGGCTTAATTGATTATGAAGTGCTTTCCTATGGAGGTTTTGACAAAATAAATATTGACGGTCAATATGTCATTCGTAATTGCTATAAATTCAATGCCAAATTTGTGATTATTTCTCACAATCATCCGTCAGGCATTTGTGAGCCGTCCAATCAGGACATCCTTTTTACCAAAGCTCTCAAAAAGGCTCTGGACGCAAATGGCATGATTTTAGTGGATCACTTAATTGTCACCAATAACTCATCATACAGTATGAACCAAAACAAAGTTCCTCTTGATAACTGGTATCAATTTTGATTGTTTTCTGCTGCTAAAATCATCTCGACCGGGGTTAAGTATTTTTTCTTGTTGTTGCACTCTTTGCAGGCGACAACGACATTGCCTTTGGTACTTTTACCGCCTCGGACGACCGGCACGATATGATCCATAGTTAATTCCTCACGGGGGAATTTCTTGCCGCAGTAGTAACAAACACCTTTGGAGAGAAGGTTCTGGAAATAACTGCTTTTACGCAATTCACGAGCCTTTTCGCGTTCTCTTTTTATATGTTTCTCGTCACGATGAATTTCAATATAATCGTCCATATTTTTTTCCTTTCTCTTTAAATATAGCAGTTATTTACGGTTAATTCAAGTTAAGTTTTCGATTTTCTGCCGAATTTGATCACAAAAAAACTGTCCGCTGAAAAAAATCAGCGAACAGTCAAAAAATTATTAGTAAACTCTAAAACTCATCTTGCGGCAATGAATCTAAAACTCTGCAAACCAATCTGCTTGCTTCCTCTAAATTTTTCAATTCTTCCTCTTGGCACCCATCAAAAAATTTAAAGATGTAACGATTTAAGCGGTCATCAAGTTCTTCGGTTTTCTTGCCTGCCCTTTCAGTAAATGAGATGATGATATTGCGGCGGTCATTGGGATCTTCCTGGCGTTCAAAGACGCCTTTTTTGACCATTTTGTCCACAAAAATTGATGCCCCCGCCGAAGTCATACCTGTTACCTGCATAATTTTAGACAAATTGCAGGGCAGTGAGTGTCTGACAGACATCAAGTGGATAAACTGCTGACGCGGAATAAGTTTAGAGTAATGATGCCAATCGTCTTCAAGAAAGTTTCTCCGTTTCATTTCAAGCATACGGCACATTTTCTTAAAGACTTCGACACGGGAGAGCAGATGCTCCGGTTTCCCTGAAAGAGGCATCTGTTCTCCATTATGATTGTTATTTTTTTTCGGCATCGGCATTACTTGATAGTTTGATATTCATCGTTAATGAAGTTTCCTACTTCATCAAGTCTTTCAACACGGTCAGCACGATCTTCATCCAAGCCGTACTGCTGGAAGAACATATTACCGACACGACTGGTCATACCGCCATTGACATTGTCAACGATTTTGCCCAAGTCTTCACGAATTTCAGTAGTCGCGTATGAATCGGGGTTAGAGTATTCAACTCTGGCGATAACAACCAATTGAGATTGCTTGATTGATTCAGACTCGGTAGAGAATGCACGACCGATAACCGGCAAGTCCTTCAAGAAAGGCAAACCTGCTGCGCTTCTGACTGATTCAGATTTGCGAATACCACCAATAACAAATTCCTGTGAATTGTAGGGAAGTTGGAGAGTAGTAGAGGTTTCAGACTTGCTGCGGCGAGTAGAACCGTCAGAGTTCCAGCCCATAAGTGAAAGACCCTGCAAATCAATTTTCATTGAAGCAGCTTTTCCGGTAACAATCGGAGTTACACTGAAAGTAAACTGGAAGCCTTCTGTAACCATCGGATACTGCAACCAACCGTGGATGATACCGGGAGCTGAATCGACATAACCGTAGTCTTCACGATAGTAGTTACCGGTGTAGCGGTTGCCGTTTGCATCGACATATCCTGACAAGTATTTAGAGATTGCACTGGTTTTGCTGTTAGCAATGATAGTTGCAACATTGTGAGCTTCTTCCTGTGAAGTGAAAGTTTTTCCTGTCAAGGGGTTAGTGTTGGAAGCAATAATCTGCTGGTAAGTTTGACGAGCAATTGCATCATAATAAGTAGCAGTACCGACCTGGGTACCCATT
>JAZRSP010000374.1:0-2282 GCA_045651565.1 Victivallaceae bacterium
AGCCCTTGACCAATATTGGAATTTATAGTTTTGCTCGCCGCAAAACTCTAAATTCTTTTTTTGTTTACAAAACAATCTGTATTTTAACAATAATTTTAATGTATTTTAACTTGATAATATAACTTATACATGTATATTATATTTAATATTAATACAACATTTTAACACCGGAGGTCAAAAATGAAACAAAATAGCATATACAAAAAATTTCAAGTGTTTTTATCTTTTTTATTAATCATTACAATTAGCGGTTGTTCATTATTTGCACCTCGAACCCAAACAGTTACTATCGACGGAGTTCCTGCCGATGCTACTGTTATTCTCAATGGCAAACGCATTCAATGCCCGGCATCATTGGAAGTTCCAAGAAATAAAGACTTAAATTTGTCAGTTTATAAAGATGGTTATAAAACATTCGAACAAAGTTACGGACACAAAATCGGGCCAATCGGCATGTTGGATTTATTAGGTGGATATATTATAATTCTTCCGCTCATTGGATTAATTTCACCCGGAGCATTTGAACTGCAACAGGATACTATTTATTATGTTCTGGAAAAAAACTCAGCTCAGCATATTGTTATTGACAATCAAACCGTAGAAGAGTAATTTCTGCTTTTTAATAGGGAAGCTTGGCAATTGTCCTCCTGCACTTTTTTCCCACAAAAAGAAAATTATAAATTTTATTCGTGAGAATTCGTGTGCGTTCGTGGTGTAATATAATTATGAATTTTAATTTTACGCGATATCTGCAAACTTATTCCGATTTTTTTTGTTTTTTTTCTTGTAAAATTCAAAAAGTGTGTTATATTATATAAATATTTTAATCGGTTGATGATAAATTAAATTAGATTTTTAACATAAATGGAGTGAAAAATGAAAAAAGATATTCATCCGAAGTACGAAGATGCCAAAGTCATTTGCGCTTGTGGCGAAGTTTGGAATGTAAAAAGTACCCGTCCGGAAGTTAAAGTCGGTATTTGCGCAAAATGCCACCCTTTCTTCACCGGTAAGCAGAAGTTTGTTGACACCGCCGGTCGTATTGACAAATTCAATCGCCGTTTCGGTAACAAAACTGCTAAATAAGTTACATACCGTACGAACAAAAGATCCCGTCTTGATTAATTCAAGGGCGGGTCTTTTTGTATAGAACTATCAGCATCTTGCTGAAAATGAAAAACTTACAACAATAGGATTGTCAATGAAAGTAGAAGATATTGCATCATATATTGAGAGTTTGCGCGGCCGTTTCGCTGAACTGGAAAAAACTTTGGCAGACCCTGCAATTTACGCAAACCAGGCAGAATGCCGTAAAGTATCTCAAGAACACCGCAAGCTTGATGAACTTTTCAAGTACTTTGAAAGCTGGAAAAAAACTTTGAGCGACTTGGAAGAGAATAAAGAAATGCTGACTATCGAAAACGATACCGAATTGCGTGATTTGATTCAGGCGGATATCGAAGATTTAACTTGCGAAGCAGAACGCTTGGAGGGAGTTTTGAGCATGGCACTTCTGCCGCCTGACCCCAATGATGCGAAAAATATTATTATCGAAATTCGTCCGGCGGCAGGCGGAGATGAAGCCGCACTTTTTGCCGGAGAATTGGCTCGTGCTTACCTGAAATACGCTGAAGCCCGTCGCTGGAAAGTTGAAGTTCTGGAACAAAACAGCAGCGAACTCGGCGGTATCAAAGGCATGTCATTTTCGCTTATCGGCGACAGTGTTTATTCCTGCATGAAGTACGAGAGCGGAGTTCATCGAGTTCAGCGTGTTCCCGAAACCGAGAGCGGCGGCAGAGTCCATACTTCAACCGTGACTGTTTCAGTGATGCCCGAAGCCGAAGAGGTCGAACTTGATGTCAAGCCCGAAGACTTGCGTTTCGATGTATTCCGTTCCAGCGGCCCGGGAGGACAGAGTGTTAATACTACCGACTCTGCGGTTCGAGTCACCCACATTCCGACCGGACTTTCAGTAGCAAGTCAGCAGGAAAAATCACAGCACAAGAACAAAGAAATTGCCTTGCGAATCCTTTTTGCCCGTCTTTTAGAAGCAAAGCAACAAGAGGAACAAGCCAAACTCGATGCCGACCGCCGTTCACAAGTCGGTACAGGCGACCGTTCAGAGCGTATTCGCACCTATAATTTCCCACAAAATCGTGTTACTGACCACCGTTTCGGTCTTAATATTTTCGATTTGCCCAAAATTATGGAAGGCGAACTTGATTTAGTTATTCAGCCGACAATCAAAATTGTCTGCGAACAACGCCTTGATGCTTTGAAGT
>JAZRSP010000375.1:0-2714 GCA_045651565.1 Victivallaceae bacterium
CATGACTACAGCTTCCCTTGATTAGTTTTTGCTCTGTCGGGAAATGAAAATCCCGACAGAATAATTCGCATATTTTTTTATTTGAGTTCGGATGTATGCAACGCATCCAATTCCTGACTGAACGGGATCGGGCCTTTTTCGGTAATAAGGTAACCTGTTTCGATTCTTGCCCCATTGAATTCAGGGTGGCCAAAGAAACTTACATCTACACAAACAGTCATTCCAGGCAGCAGTATGTCATTGCTGTTAGGACCGAAAAACGGTGCTTCCGCCTCCTGCAAGCCGATGGTATGAGCAAATGGACAGACCAGATAGGGCAGTAAGCCATGTTCGGCAAAATATTTGCGTCCTGGAACATCGATCTCGGCCCCTGATTTTCCAACTTGCAGCATGCTTTTAGTCAAACGGAATGCTTCACGCAAGTAGTTGATGCAATCTTTCTGTCGGGGACTGTAAACACCATTGGCAGGCACCGTATCGCCGAAAACTCCGGCATATCCCTGCCATTTTGGGGAAAGACCCAGCATGACTAATTCGCCGTCAACAAGTTTTTTGCTGCTGGCTGTCGGCACCACTGCATTGGCTCTGCTGCCGCTGCCGACTATCGCAGAAAAACCGAAACTGCTGGCACTTCGACTGCGGGCAGCATATTCACCGGCGGCAGCGATTTCAATTTCGCTGACACCGACTTTCACGGCATCTTTCATAGCTTTGTAAGCATAGTCAGCAAGAACAAAACCTTTGCTGATTTGTTCAGCTTCCCAAGCACTCTTAAAATAACGCAAACGCAGGAAATCTTCGGTTATATCAACGATTTCCACCCCGCCAAAACCTTCGGCAATACCATTGTAACAATCAACAGGCATACGTCCGGCTCCAACCAGACCAATGCGTTTTATTTTTCCCAATGTGACATTCAGTTCGGTAAACAGTTTGGGAAAATCAATAATTGTAGCGTTGGGGTATTCCTCATCGGGCACCATAAAAACGGGGAAATTACGGGTATTTTTTATCGCACTGTCCTGTTTGGCAAAAGGTTCACTTTCAGGACCGCCGAGCAGAATTGGTTCTCCCAGACGGGGAATCAGAACGGCACCACTTTCAAATTGCGGACACCAGCCTGTTAAATACCAGCCGTTACCGATGTTGAATTCATCATAATAAACCAGGGCGATATCAAGATTTTTTGCGTTGAGTATTTCGCGAACCTTATTAAGACGACAGATAACTTCAGATTCGATCAAATAAGCCATAATGCTTTTCCTTCTTTGAAATAAATGATTTTTGATTTGGATACAGGTACAAACCGACTGCATATTTGCAGACAGGGGGAATCAAAAATCAAAGATCAGAAGGATATTGAGGAATCGCAGCAGCACAACGGTTGTTGCAAGAGTAAAAATGCGGAATAAAAACCATGCCGAACACAATTGTCCTGATGATGCAAAAAACTGATTTTTCGCGTATAAACTTAAGCATGAAACATTTTCCTCCAATATGCTGTATGTAAAAAATACAACTCCAAAAAGCAAATGTCAAGCCTCGTAGAGTTTTTTTTATTAATTTTTATTCGTCAGTGGATTGCTGATATGTATAATCTGCCCAAGGATAAATAAAAATCAAGGTTCAAAATTGAGCCAATACCCGTTCTTCAGTTTTTTCTGTAATCCCTGCAGCACCAGCTGTCGATGAATCTGTTTGTTTACGCCTTTCTGGAAGTTTCCGATGAAATCTTATGCTTCCTGACGGCGGAACTGCATATCATACAGCTTCTTATATTGCACATGGTGGATTTCCATAAGCGTATCGTGAGTTCCAAGTTCCACCAGTTCGCAGTTATTGATCACGGCGATCCGATCGACACTCTTGATGGTGGAAAGTCGGTGGGCGATGGACTCCTCCGACCATGACGCCGCCCCACTTTTCAGTGAGGTTATGGACTAACTCATGGCACTCCCGATAACAATTTGCACAAATCTTTCCTTAGGTACAAAATGGTGAAAATATTGTAATAAACACGCTTTGATTTGTAATAAGTTACATGCTGTGTCTGGAATCGAAGGTGACACAGGTACTTTCCGAAAAATCTGAGCAACTGAGCAATTTTCCACGGATTAGGCGTGGCTGATAGTTTTCCGGACACGGAGTGGGACGGTTTTTGAGAGTAAATTGTGGGGGAGAAAACAAAAAAGCCAGTCGGTTTGACTGGCGTAGATACAAAAATAGTGGTGCATATTTATGCGAATCAAAACTTATTCTCCGTTTTTGTAACTCTTTGATTACCAAATATTCGTACGGAAACACGAGATTTAATGCGAAAAATCTGGTTTTGAAACAAGCAAAAATGGTTTCCATTTATCAGAAAAACAATACCACGGACACCACAAAGGAAGCCGCAATAAACGATTCTGTCGATTGCAAAAAAACTACTATCGATCATTGATGTTCAATATCATAACGTCCCATTGCAAAAATATATGTCCACAAAAGTTCTTCATCTTTATCTTGGGCAAGATAAATTTCAGCTGAAATTTTGGCTGAAACTGAATCAGGCATTTTCTTCATGCATCGATCCAAAGCATCTCTTGCCAATTTTTTAGTTTTTTCTATATTTGCTTTCTCTTTTCCAGACAACAATATATACCCTCTTTGATAATGTAGAGAAGCTAACTCTAATAAAATAGATATCCAATTGTCATAAGATTTATACGGCA
>JAZRSP010000376.1:0-13431 GCA_045651565.1 Victivallaceae bacterium
TAAATTCCAATATTGGTCAAGGGCTGATGCCCTTGCGCAGATAGGGGTTTTAGGGGGAAGGCGGCGTTAGCCTTCCCCCTAAAAAAATTCTTCCTATTCAGATTTTTTCTTTTTGCAGTCATGAATCAGGCTTGATAGGACAAAAATTCCTACTCCGCAGCAAATTGCGATATCTGCAACATTAAAAATCGGCCAATGGTGCGCGTGGTTATTGATAACGATAAAGCAATCAAGGAAGTCGATTACTTCGCCATGGTAAATACGGTCAAAAGAGTTGCCTAAAATTCCTGAAAAAAGCAATCCTACCGCCCAATAGCGTTCGATATAGCCTTCGGTAAGTTTGCGCAAAAAGACTAAACATCCGATAAAGACAACTAACGAAATTGCCAGAAGCAGATATTGTTTACCTGCCATCATGCCCCATGCTGCACCGGGATTGGTAACATAGGTCAAAGAAAAACAATTTTTTATTATGGGCAAACTTTCACCGAGTTCGAAATTTTTCATAACCAGGAACTTGCTTGCCAGGTCAAGTCCGAGCATAACAATCATAATTATTATCATTGCTGCCCAAGCCGTTTTCTCTCGGCTGCTCCCGAATTCGATTCGGGAAAACGTTTTTTTACACATAGGGGTTAAAACCGTCGTTTTTCTCTCTGATACTCTTGCATTTAACGCAATAAATTGCATAGGGGCGAACTTCCAGACGAGCTTCGGGAATATCCTGTCCGCAATCACGGCACTTGCCGAATTCGCCATTTATGATTCTTTCGAGGGCTTCTTCGATCAATTGGATGATGTTTCCGTCTTCGGTCATGAGTTTAAGTTCCATTTCGTGGTGAGAATTATCGCTGCCGGTATCTGCCATGTGAGTAGTAACGCCTCGTTTTTCGATACTGTCGCTGCTTAAAGCCTCTTCGGCGTGATACATCATTTGCGAATTGACATTTTCACGATATTTCATAAGCAGGTCATAGAATTTTTTATCCCTGCCGCTGAGTTTTTTTATTTTGTCTAAATTAGTTTTCATACCTCAAATCTCCTTTTGTGTCAAAAAATTCAGTTTACTCTAAAAAATAGCACAGTTTTTTCTTTTTGCAAATGAAAAGTGAATTTTTTTGATAAAAGAGTATAAATTACTATTGACAAAGTTTTTAGATAATCTCCGACTTGCGATAACTGATTGCTTCGAAGAGGTGTGCATCCTGAATATTTTCTGAATTTGCAAGGTCGGCAATAGTCCGTGCTACTTTGAGAATTCGATCATAGGCACGAGGACTTAATTTAAGTTGAGTGATTGCCTGACGGAGCAAGTTTACGCTTGACGGAGTAAGTTTGCAGAAAAGCTGTAACTCTTTGCTATTCAATTGGCTATTGCAGAATTTGCCGTAAGGTCTCAGTCGCTCCAATTGGATTTGACGAGCCTTTATAACCCGCTGACGGATAACCGCACTCGGTTCGCCGGTCGGGGCAGAGAGCAGTTCATCCTGCGAAAGTTGTTTTAACTCCACATGCAAGTCAATTCGATCGAGCAACGGACCGGAAATTTTCTTTAAATACCGTCTTTTTTCATCGACTTTGCAACTGCATCCGAGTTCGACTTCGCCACGACCGCAGGGGCAGGGGTTCATCGCCGCAACCAACATAAATTCAGCAGGGAAAGTACAACTTCCTGATGCTCGTGAAATATTTATAGTGCCGTTTTCCAAAGGCTGTCGGAGAACTTCCAGAACATTTCGCTTAAACTCCGGCAGTTCGTCCAAAAACAGCACTCCGTTGTGTGCCAAAGTAATTTCGCCCGGCCGAATATCTTTGCCGCCGCCGATTAAGGCAATATCGCTGATTGTATGGTGCGGAGAACGGAATGGGCGTTCATTGATCAAATTTTTGTTGTTGAGCAAGCCTAAAACACTATAAATTCTGCTTACTTCCAAACTTTCTTCAAATGTCATCGGGGGCAAAATTGTATTAATTCTGCTTGCAAGCATACTTTTACCGGTACCCGGCGGCCCGATCATCAAACTATTATGGCCGCCTGCACCTGCGATTTCGAGAGCCCGTTTCGCCATTAACTGCCCTTTGACATCGGCGAAGTCGATTGGATAATTGTAATCAGGCATCTCATTCGGATTGAAACTGCCCTTGAATGGAGCGATACTGTCGGCATTTATGCAGTTTACGGCATCGGTAAGGTGTTTTACCGGATAAATTTTTAAGTTCGGGGCGGCGTTTGCCGCTTCTTCACGATTCTCAAACGGCACAATCATAGATGTAACATTTTGGTCATTAGCAAGTTGCATTGCTATCGGCAGGACTCCTTTGACTGCTCTCACGCTTCCGTCAAGAGCCAATTCGCCGAGCACTGCAGTTTCGGCTAATCTGTCGCGTTTGAGTTGATTTGAACCGCCTAAAATTGCCAGCGCAATTGCCAAGTCAAATGCCGCACCCTCCTTTTTTATATCGGCAGGTGCTAAATTTACGGTAATATTGTCAGTGACTCCGCGGAAACCGCTGCCATTAAAAGCGGATTTGATTCGTTCTTTGCTTTCACGCACCGCTAAATCTGGCAAGCCGACGATAGCAATATTGCCCATATCGGAGATTACTGCGCTATTACTTGCACCGCCGCGGCGGATATTGACTTCGACTTCGATTTTAAAGGCTTCAATACCGATTACTGCCGCTGAAAGAGTTTTTGCCAACATGTTTTTGTCCCCACTTTTATTTAAAATTCTGCAATCAAAAATACCGTTGACCCGAATTTTCTCAAATTAAAACTGCTGAAAAGATTTTTGTGGCGGATAAATTCTCCCGCTGAACCTGCACTGTCAGGAATTTCCCAGACCAATAAGGAGTTTTCTGCCAACTCCAAAAATCGTTCATCTGCGATTAATTTAGCGAAAAGTTCTGCACTTATATCATACGGCGGGTCGGCAAAAATTAAATCTACTTCGTCGATTGCATTTTTGATTTTACCCATATTCAAAATATCGGAGTGAATTAAATTAATTTGAGTTTCGACTCCGGTTTTTCTGACTTTGCTGATATTGCGTTCGATAATTTGGACATGACGGGGATCTTTCTCCACCGAGTAGACTATTGCCGCCCCCCTCGATGCCGCTTCCAGACCCATTGCGCCTGACCCGGCACATAAATCCAGAATGATTGCATCTTCAAATGACCCCAAACTGTCAAAAAGTGCCTTTCTCGCCCTTGCCGATGTCGGTCTGATGTCCAATGTATCGACGGTGTCCAGAATTACACCTCTGGCTTTACCTGAAATAATTTGCATTGTTTAATTCCTTTCATAATCTTGAGTAAATATAGCATAATTTTTTGATAATAAAAACTGAAATTTTAAAAAATATCGCTTTTTATTGGATATTTTAGCAAAAAAACAGCTTTCATAATTGCAATTTTATAAAAACATGCAATCTTAATATAGAAAATAAATAATAGAGAGGTGTTTTATGAAATATAAAATTTTAATTTTGTTGGCAGTATTTTCAATAGTAATCAATTTTTTTGCTGCGGAAAACTGGGTAAAGGGCCCGAATGATAAGTGGCATGTTGACTATAATACTGCGTTGGCAGAGGCAAAACAAAGCGGGAAACAGTTGTTGATTTTCTTCGGCGGTTCGGATTGGGATTCCAAGTCAAAGCGCATTGTCAGAGAAGTTTTTCATCGGAAAGACTTTTTGGAGTTTGCCGATAAGTCGTTGGTACTGCTTTTTATCGATACCCCCGCGAATAGAACTCTGCCGAAAGAGCAGCTTGTGCATAACAAGGAGATAAAGGAAATCTTTGATGTAACTTCGCAATTGCCGATTATGGTGATTGTTTCGCCTGACGGTAAAAAAATTACTAAAATAAAAGATTACTATGGCTTTAATTCATATATCAATACAGTGAAGCGGATTGTTAAAGCAAATGTCGTTCCGGTCAAAAAAAATGTTCCGGCAGTAACCAATGTTGAGATGTCTGAAGCCGAAGTCAATACAACTGATTCCGAAGTAAACATGACCGGTTGGATCCCCGGCCCTGATGATACCTGGTTTATCAACTACAATGAAGCGATAGCAGAAGCAAAAAAAACGAACAAAAAAATCTATGTTTTAATTACCGGTTCTGACTGGTGCGGCTGGTGCGTGAAATTAAAACAAGATGTCCTGAATCGCAATAAATTCAAAAAATTTGCAAAGCAGAATTTGGTGCTTCTCTATTTGGATTTTCCCAGAAAAAAACTTCCTGTGGAGCAGGCACAACATAATTCAACTGTCAGACAGTTTTTAAAAGCCAATGGTGGTTATCCATCTGCAATTATTTTAGACTCCAACGGCAAGGAACTTGGTCGAATCGGCGGTTACATGCCCGAAGACGGATATATTTCAAAACTTAAAAATATAATCAAATAATTTAAATATTTACGGAGTAACAAAATGGCAAAAGTTAATGAGTTATTGTATTGTGTGAAGTTAAAAGATGAAGCCGCTGATTTCGGCGCAAGTGCAGAATTTTTGAATGCGGCTGAACTGGAATTCAGCTCTTATGAGGATAAGGAAACAAAAAATGTTTTCCATACCGTCTATGCTTTGACCCCCGAAGAGGGCAAAGCAAACTATGATTTTCTGCTTGAAAGCGTGAAAATTTGGAATGAATACGGCACTCAAATTTCTGATGTCGAATATTTTGAAATGAAAAAAGAAGATTGGGCAGAAAGTTGGAAAAAATACTTCAATATTATTCACATTTCAGAGAGATTGATTATCAAACCCAGTTGGCTGGAATTTAATCCGACTCCCGAACAGGTTGTAGTTCAAATCGACCCCGGAATGAGTTTTGGTACCGGTCAGCATGCGACAACTTCATATTGTTTGAAAATGATTGACAAACTTGCAAAAAATGATAATTCTCAAACTTTTCTTGATGCAGGGTGCGGTTCGGGTATTTTGTCAATTGCTGCGAAAAAACTTAATTATCAGGAGGTTACAGCGTTTGACTTCGATCCTGATGCCATTATGGTTGCATCAGAAAATATCGAATTCAATAATTTAAAGGAGAGCGATATAGAACTTTTTGTCGCCGATGCAGAGAATTATCAATCTCGCCACCAATATGATGTCGTGGCGGCGAATATTCTCGGTCACCTGCTTATCCGCTTCAAAAATAATATTACAACTTGGGTTAAGCCGGAGGGTAAACTGATTTTGGCAGGTATTCTCAATGAGGAATTTGATAACCTCTCTCGTGAATTTTGCGAAATCGGTTATACTGAAATTGAGCGGTTCAGTGAAAAAGAGTGGACGAGCGGACTTTTTGTCAAAAAGGCGTAAGTTATTTGTTTAAAACAGGTTAAGGTTGTTGCAAATTATTTTGCAGCGACCTTTTTTTATTTGCAGTTTTGGGCGAAAATTCTTGCCTGTCTATCAGATTCAAGAATATTTTCCAAACTTTCCTGTGATAATTTGGGAACATTACTCATAGTTTTTTCGACAATATCCCAAATTTTTGTAAAGCCTATCTCGTTGGCGCAGAAGCGTTTAACTGCTTCCTCGTTGGCGGCATTCATGATTGCTCCCATAGTTCCGCCGCATTTAATCGCATGGCGGGCAAATTTAAGCGATGGGAAGATTTCTTCATTGACCGGAGCGAAAGTTAATTTCTGCATTTTTGCCAGATCTAATCTCGCTACTTCACTTTGAAATATTTTCGGATAGGTTAGAGCGTATTGAATCGGCAGTTCCATTGAGGGATTGGAAAGCAAAGCCACATTGGAGTTGTCATTAAATTCCACCATAGAGTGAATGATTGCCTCTTTGTGGATAAGTACCTGAATTTTTTCTGACGGCACATGGAAAAGGTAATGTGCTTCGACTACTTCCAGAGCCTTGTTCATCATGCTTGCAGAGTCGATAGTAATTTTTTTACCCATAGACCAAACGGGGTGTTTCAGAGCCATTTCCGGGGTAACTTTTTCCAATTCTGTTTGAGAGAAACTGCTGAAAGGGCCGCCGGATGAGGTCAAAATTAAATTCTGCACATCGGAATTTGAACGGCCTTGGAGGCATTGAAAAAGTGCCGAGTGTTCGCTGTCAACCGGGATAATTTCGCTTGTCGGGTGCTTTGCCAATTCCGCATTGATAAATTCTCCTGCCATGACCATAACTTCTTTGCTTGCGAGGGCAATTCTTTTGTTGTGTCTGATTGTATTAAGCACCGGAATAAATCCGCCAGTCCCGATAATTGCACAAAGAACAATATCGATATTATCATTAATAATTATTTCACTTGGGGCATTTTCGTCAGAATAAACAGCTGTATGGGATGGGACTGATTTTTTTAACTCTTCTGCGGCGTTTTTATCTGCTAAAACGAGTTTTTTTACCTGAAATTCGGCTGCCTGTTCCGCCAATAATTTGAAGTTTGAGTGCGCAGTTAGAGCGACAACTTCAAACTCATCTTGGAAATTACGCAAAACTTTGATAGCATTTTTGCCGATAGAACCGGTACTGCCTAAAATAATTACTCGCTTTTTGCTCATTTTTTTGACTCCAAAAGAATAGTTACCGGCCCCTGATTGCAGAAATCTACATCCATATCGGCACCGAAAATTCCGCAACCGTAAGTAATATTTTTCTCTGCAATTTTTTCAATAAATTTTTCGTACAACTCATTCGCCAATTCCGGACGGGCAGCATCGCTGTAACCGGGACGATTGCCTTTGCGAGTATCGGCATAGAGAGTAAATTGCGAAATAATCAACATACTGCCATTAATGTCGCGGAGAGATTTATTCATTTTGCCCTCTTCGTCATTAAAGATCCGTAACTTTTCGACACGCTCAACGAGGTATTCGACATCTTTTATGGTGTCGCTATGAGTTACGCCGACTAAAACCAATAGTCCCTCACCGATTTTGCCGGTGATTTCGCCATTTACACTTACTTGCGCACGAGAAACTCTTTGAACCAATAATCGCATGAGTTGATTTATCCTTTGATAAGACGCAGAAATTCCTGACGGGTTGAAGCTTCTTTGCGGAAAGATCCAAGCATAGAACTGGTAGTCATCACGGAGTTTTGTTTTTCAACTCCACGCATTCTCATGCAGAGGTGCTGTGCTTCGCAAACAACTCCAACTCCTTCTGCACCAATAGTTTCCATGATTGTTTGCGAGATTTGGTGAGTCATGCGTTCCTGAATTTGCAAGCGGCGGGCAAACATATCGACAATTCGTGCAAGTTTGCTGACACCGAAAATTTTTCCTTTCGGGATATAGCCGATATGGCATTTGCCGAAAAAGGGCAGCATGTGGTGTTCGCACAAACTGAAAAATTCAATATCGCGTACGATAATCATTTCATCGGATTCGCTCTCAAAAATCGCTCCGTTGATTACCTCTTCCAAATTCTGGTGATAACCTCTGGTCAGGTATTGATAAGCTTTTTCAACCCGTTTGGGAGTATCGATTAAACCCTCACGAGTCGGGTCTTCTCCCAAGAACTGCAAAATTTCTGTAACTTGTTTCTGCATAGTTATTTAAATCCTATTGATTGGTGGTTGTTTCGCTGGTGTTTTTAATCAGATCGCCCTGGTCATTGCGTTTAAATTTAATAAATTCTGCAACAACAGTTCGATCATAATTAACCGTAGTTCCGATATTTTTGTTGCGGATACTGCCGTAACCGCCGTCAAAGTCTTTATTGATATCTTCCCAGTTTTGATTGTTAGCCCCGTCGGTTGCGCCGATGATGTTCAAAGTCGGATTGAATGCAACCGCGCGTCCTTGCGGCATGACCCGAATAGACTTGATAATAATTGCATCTGCGCCGACTTCTTCGCCCTCAATCAAGGCTTTGCGGTAGAGGTCGTCGAGAGAGAAATCCTGGTAATTTCCTTTTACTGAACAACTTCCGAAAACGGTGTATTCATAAGGAACTTCGGCAGCTTTGTTGTATTTTGGAATATCGACAGTTCTTTCAAAACGCTCTTCGACTTCGACATTTACGCTCAAACATCCTGTTAAAAGCAGCAACACTCCCAAAAGTGCCATAATTTTCATTGATTTTTTCATAATTAATTCTCATCCTGCATTATCAAGTTCAACATTTTTTCGGTTGCAATAATCGCCGCAACCATCTGGTCGCTATCGACTCCGACGGTGCTTAAATAGCTGTGCCCTTTTATTACATCCCAAGTAATTGTGGTTTCAACCAAAGCGTCAGTTTTGCCGCCGGGGGGAATACGGACTTCGTAATCGAGCAAGGCGGGCATCGACATATTGAGTTCTTTCAAATTCTTCCGCATTGCTTTAACAAAGGCATCATAACCTCCGTCGCCGGTTGCTTTGTTTTCAATAATCTTGTCATTGTATTTAATTTTGACCACGGCATTGGGGATTTTGTTAAAACCGTTTTCGACACGGTAATCAATAACTTTGAGTTTACTGTGGAAAGGAGTTTTGAGTGCATTTGCAATCAAAAACGGTAAATCTGAAGCAGAATCGGTCTTTTTCTTGTCGCCGAAACGGATAATTTCCTGCAAAACTTTGACCTTTATTTCTGCATCGAGATCGATTCCGAGTTCTTCCAGATTTTTGTCCAGAGAAGCCTTGCCGCTCAATTTGCCGAGGGCATAATTGCGGTGACGGCCGAAACGCTCCGGCAGAAGTTTATTGACATAGAGGTTGCCTTTTTTGTCGCCGTCGGCATGAACTCCGCAGGTTTGAGTGAAAACATCCGAACCGACAATCGGCACATTCCAACCGCAACGCTTGCCGGAGATATTCTGTACCATACCGGTTGCTGCGAAAAGTTCACTCTCAACTATGTTGCAGGTGCGGTCGGTCATATCGTTAATAATTACCACCAATTGCGATAATGGCTGATTTCCGGTGCGTTCGCCCAAGCCATTAACGGTTGTGTGAATGCCATTGATTCCGCATTTGATTGCCGCAAGTGAGTTTGCGCTCACCAAACCGTAGTCATTGTGGCCGTGGAAGTCCAATCTCGCATCGGGGAAATTTTCATACATCCAATTCAAGTTTTCAGTTAAAGTGTCTGGATTTGCGACCCCCAGAGTATCGGGGAGCATGATTCGCTCAATCGGCATATCTTTGAGAGCAGTCATGAAGTCAAAGACATAGTCACGGGAATTGAGCATACCATTAGTCCAATCTTCGAGGTACAAATTGACTTTGATGCCGTTTTTGTGAGCGTATTCGATTTCTCTTTTGACATCGGCGAAGTGGTCAGCTGGTTTCTTTTTGAGCTGAATTTCGCAGTGGGCTCTGGAACCTTTGGTAAGTAAATTAATAACCTTGCCGTCGACAGATTTGACCCAATCGATAGATTTGCCGCCGTCAACGAAGCTCAAAATTTCCATTGCCTCGTGTTTATCGACTGATTTAGCCCAGTCAATAATATTTTTCACCCCGACTTTTTCGCCGTCGGAAACTCGTGCTGAACCGATTTCTAAACGATCAATTTTTAAATTTCCAATCAGCATTTGAGCGATTGCCAATTTTTCAGCCGGAGCAAATGCCACACCCGGAGTTTGTTCTCCGTCGCGAAGAGTGGTATCAAGTATTTCCACACATTTATTAAAATTTTTTCTGTTATTCATAAAATCTTTTGCCTTGTTTTAAATTTTTTGTTAAGAAAGAGTTGAGAATTTATCTCAACATATGTTAATTGGAGATTAGATAAAATAAAACCGTCCGGATTCCGCCGCTCTCCAAAAGACTAACGAATCCGGTTACTAATGCATATAATGGCAATAAGTTTTGCCGAAAATTGTTCATATTTGCGTTTCATATTAATATATTATAATATAAATTACAAAAAAATCAAGTCAAAACTTGAAAAAAATAGATAATACGCTATATTAAATGGTAAATTAAGTGATTTTATGACAAAAAACAACAATATTGAGGAAAAAACATGAGTCAGAAATTAGAAACTATGAGAGGCAATGAAATTGCTATCCGCTGTATGGAAAAACTGGGGGTAGAAACTGTCTTTGCCTATCCGGGCGGAACTGCGATTGAATTACATCAAGCCTTGTCACGGTCCTCAATTCGAGTTATTTTGCCCCGCCATGAACAGGGCGGAGCATTTGCCGCCGGAGGATACGCACGAGCAACCGGGCGTGTCGGCGTGGCAATGGCAACAAGCGGACCAGGAGCAACAAATTTAATTACCGGTATTGCTGATGCTTATTTGGATTCAGTGCCGACAGTTTTTATTACCGGTCAGGTTGCATCGACTTTAATTGGGAAAAATG
This sequence comes from Victivallaceae bacterium, assembly GCA_045651565.1. GTDB lineage: Bacteria > Verrucomicrobiota > Lentisphaeria > Victivallales > Victivallaceae > RGIG5270. The sequence goes on from JAZRSP010000376.1 coordinate 10,284, forward strand.
TTTTCCAGGAAACTGATATGATCGGGATGACCCGTCCGATTGTTAAGCATAGTTACTTGGTAATGGATGCTGCTGATATACCGAGAATTTTCAAGGAAGCATTTTATTTGGCACAAAGCGGCAGACCGGGCCCGGTGGTTATTGATATTCCGAAAAATATTCAGCAGCAGACCGTTGAAGTTGACTTCGATGCGGCTATGGATTTGGATACTTATTCAATTTGCGACGAGCCGAGCGATGATGAAATCGCCCAAATCCGTGCGATGATTGAGAAAGCCGAGAAACCCTGTATCTATGCCGGCGGCGGTATCGTCAGTGCTGAAGCATCGGCTGAATTGGTAAAATTTGCGGAATCTTATAATATTCCTGTAACTACAACCTTGATGGGAGTAGGTACTATTCCTGATGACCATGAACTCAGTTTGAGCTGGCTTGGTATGCATGGAACTTATTATGCGAACTATGCGGCAAATGAGTGCGATTTGCTCCTCTGCCTCGGGGCTCGCTTCGATGACCGTGTAACCGGCAATCCGCAGAATTTTGCGAAATATGCTAAAATAGTCCATGTCGATATTGATGATTCGGAAATTAACAAGAATAAATTTGCCGACCTGGGTGTTGTTGCTGATGTTAAAAAGACTTTGGTCAAACTCAATGTGAACCCGATTCGCAAAGATTATACAGATTGGTTTAAACAAATTAAAGAGTGGAAAGATAATTTCCCGAAAACTTACAAGAAAAAGTCAGATCGTATTCAGCCGCAATATGTTATGGAAATACTTGCGGGCTTAACTAATGGTCAGGCTATCATCGTTCCCGGTGTAGGTCAGCACCAGATGTGGGCGGCTCAATATTATAAATACAGCTTCCCCCGTCAATTGCTTACTTCCGGCGGTTTGGGTTCAATGGGCTTCGGCCTTCCTGCTGCTATGGGAGCGAAAGCGGCTTGCCCGGATAAGTTAGTGGTCAATATTGATGGTGACGGTTCATTCCAGATGAATATTCAGGAATTGGGAACTTTGAATATCGAAGAGCTTGATGTAAAAATGATTATTCTCAATAATCAGCACTTGGGTATGGTTTGCCAGTGGGAAGACCGTTTCTACAATAATAACCGTGGTAATACCGTGCTTGGTAACTGCAAAGGCTCTTGCGGTATCAAAGGTCATGACTGCAAAAATTGTCAGCATGGCGATGTCTGTATCGGCGAAAGAACTTATCCCGATTTCGTAAAAATTGCGGAAGGTTATGGCGTAAAAGGACTTTATGTTGACAAAATTGAAGATTTGAAAGAGGCAATAAAAACTATGTTGGCGACTCCGGGACCATTCCTTTTGGATATCAATACCGGCTATGAAGAGCATGTTTTGCCGATGATTCCGCCTGGAAAAGACTATAAATCTATCATTTTGGAATAAAAATTTGAAAAAAATTTACTTTTAGGGGTGAATTTTTAAAAAAGTGTGCTATCTTATATAATGTGCATTTTTAATTGTTAAGTTGTAGTATTAAATATACTTTGCAAAATAACGGAAACTAATTATGGGTAACTTAAAAAAGAAAAGACGCAAAAAAATTGCTAAGCACAAACGCAAAAAGCAGTTGAAGTCAATGCGTCATAAGAAAAAATAAGCCGAAGAGGTTTATTGCGAGAAATACCGAAGCATTCATGTTTCGGTATTTTTTTTGTCCCGAAAATGCAAGCAGCTATTATTTTTAATAAATTTAGTTCCATTGAAAATTTGTTGTGCCAAGTTATAGTAAAATAGGAGAATAATAGCGCGAGGAGGTTTTTATGTGCAAAATTACTACAGTTAATGCAAGAGAAATTTTGGATTCCAGAGGAAATCCGACAATCGAGGCAGAAGTTTTTTTATCTTGCGGTTTAAGCGGAGTTGCAAGTGTGCCGAGCGGTGCATCCACGGGCAGTAATGAGGCTTATGAGCTCCGTGATGACGACAATGAGCGTTTCAATGGGAAAGGGGTTTTGCAGGCGGTGCGGAATATAAATTTAATAATTTCTCCGTTGCTTGCCGGAATTAATATCAATGACCAGCGGCTGATCGACCAAATGATGATAGAGGAAGACGACACTCCTGATAAGTCTAATTTGGGTGCTAATGCGATTTTGGCAGTATCTTTGGCGGCGGCGAGAGCAGCGGCAAGCTTTCACGGAATTGAACTCTATCGTTATTTGGGCGGTATTAATGCCTGCCGACTGCCTTTGCCGATGATTAATGTGATTAATGGTGGGCGTCATGCGGATAATGGTTTGATGTTTCAGGAGTTTATGATTGTGCCGGTGGGCGCGGAGAGTTTTTCGCAGGCGATTCAAATGGGAACAGAGATTTTTTATTCTTTGAAAAAGGTTCTGCATAGTTACAATTTAAGCACCGAAGTCGGCGATGAGGGCGGTTTCGCACCTGAATTGACTGCCGCCGAAGATGCAATGGATTGTATGATTGAGGCGATTGATCGAGCAGGATATGTAATCGGAAATGAAGTGCAATTGGCATTGGATTGTGCGGCAAGTGAATTTTTTGACGGAAAGGTTTATAATTGCGGAATGTTGAGGGGAAAGAGAATCACAACCAAATTCAATACCGATGAGGTTATTGATTATTTGTCAAATTTGTGCCGGAATTATCCGATTTGCTCAATCGAAGACCCTTTGAGTGAAAATGATTGGCAGGGTTGGCAGAAAATTACCGAACTGCTTGGCAAAAAAGTTTTAATTGTCGGCGACGACCTTTTCGTGACAAACAAAAATTATTTAAGGAGAGGGATTCAGGAAAAGTCCGCTAATGCAATAATCATTAAGCTTAATCAAATCGGAACCTTGTCCGAAACTTTGACCGTTATCGAAAATGCCCAGAAAGCAGGCTTTAAAAGCATCATAAGTCACCGTTCCGGGGAAACAGAAGATAGTTTTATTGCAGATTTAAGCGTATCAGTCAATAGCCCTTTTGTCAAATGCGGGAGTATGAGCCGTGGAGAGAGAATTGCCAAGTACAATCGATTTTTGCAGATTGAAAGAAATTTATTCGAAAATAGCATTTTTAATTAAAAAAAAATTTGCATTTTTCCAAAAACAGGTTATATTATTGTATCAATAACCTATGTGGGGCAGTAGCTCAGTTGGCTAGAG
>JAZRSP010000377.1:0-15273 GCA_045651565.1 Victivallaceae bacterium
GGGGGAGACGACGCAAGTCTCTCCCTAATTGAATTCTTAATTTCATGAAATAATTTGCTTGTTTCTCTTGCAAAATAAAAAAGATAATGTATATTATATTAATTATTCAAAATTACGATAAGGAGAAATTATGTTTTTACAAACCATAAAAGAGATGTCGCACGATAAAGTTTTTAACAAAAAACTTTTTGCATTGGCTTTGCCAATCACCATGCAAAGTTTCATGCTGGCATTAGTCGCAGCCGCCGATGCCCTCATGCTCGGCAAAGTAAATCAAAATGCCATGGCGGCAGTTTCACTGGCAACTCAAATTCAATTTGTTCAAAACATGTTGCTCTATGCCATTATCAGCGGAGTTGGTGTTTTAGGCGCACAATATTGGGGCAAAAAAGACATAAAAGTTCTTGAAAAAATCTTCGGAATCAGTATTCAGGAGAGTTTCATTGTTTCATTTGCGTTTTTCATTGGATGTTACTTTTTTCCGGAATATTTGATGAAACTTTTTGCCCACGACCCGACTCTGATTAAGCTCGGTTCTCAATACTTAAAAATTGCAAGTTTTTCCTACTTAATTACCGGTTTTTCTCAAAGTTATCTTGCAATTATGAAGGTAAGTGAACATGCAAGTCGTTCAGCTTGGATCAGTTCAGTAACGGTAATCATCAATATTATTTTAAACTATATTTTCATTTTCGGATTGGGAAAAATCCCGGCAATGGGCATTGACGGTGCAGCATTGGCAACGACTATTGCCAGAGTTATTGAATTAATCTGGTGCGTTGTATCGACTTTTGAAAAAGACTTTATCAAATTGAGGATAAAAAGTATTTTCAGTTTTGAAAAACTTTTGCTTCTGGACTTCTGGAAATATGTTCTGCCAATTTTAAGCAGCTTTTTATTGTGGGGAATTGGTTTTACCGCCTATACCGCAATTATGGGACACTTGGGCCCCGACGCAGCGGCGGCGAATGCAATTGCAGCGGTGGCAAGAGATTTACTGTGCTGTTTATGTAACGGTATTTCCGGAGCATGCGGAATTATGATTGGCAATGAACTCGGAGCCGGCAAACTCGATTTGGGCAAAAAATACGGCGAACGCTCCATGATATTATCATTTATCATCGGCGGAGTGGTATCATTGATAATTCTTGCAATTATTCCGATTATTTCGGTAACTATCCCGCTCAATGCAGTTGCGCACAAATACATGGTTGAAATGTTCTTTGTTTTATCAATTTACATGATTGGCAGATGTGTCTGTACTGTGGTTATCAATGGAGTTTTCTCATCCGGCGGCGACACACTTTTTGACATGTATAGTTTAATTGTCTGCATGTGGGGAATAGCATTGCCATGCGCCTTTATTGGAGCATTTTACTTTAAGCTTCCTGTCGTAATTATCTACGCCTGCACATGCTTGGATGAAGTCGGCAAAGTCCCATGGGTTATGCACCATTACTTCAAATACAAATGGGTCAAAAATCTCACAAGATAGTATCTTGTACAAAAAATTATTGATTACTGCTCAACACTTTTGGGAGTTGCAAAGGCTCGTTTAGCATTAAATTCTGCACCCCAGCCGATTAAAACATCATTCTCGAAAACCAAAACTGTACACTCATCTGCGGTACATTGACCATCAAAACAGCGAACTTGATTGCGGTAATACCAATTATTTTCATCGGCATGTCTTTGGTTTTTCAGAGGTTCACCCATAACTTGAAGCACCTGATCCTTGGTCATACCCCGACGAAGTTTCTGCGCATTTGCCAAATTGATATTGATTTCTTTATAAGCACAACCGCTCAAAAAGACTGCTGAAATTACTACCAATAAACTTAAAATTTTTTTCATTTTTCACCTCGTTCTTGTTTGTTATTACTGCCTTTTTTATTAACTTTTTCAGGTAAAATCAACATCTCTTCGGGTGGAAGAATACTTGGAAATTTGGTTTCAAGCAAGTCTTCAATTGCACCCAAATTGTATGCTCCATATTCACACAAAAAACTGATTGCTTCGCCGCTATGCCCTGCTCGACCGGTTCTGCCGATTCGATGGATATAATCATCAGGGCGTTCAGGCAAGTCATAATTAACCACAATCGAAACATTATCCACATGTATTCCTCTGGCGGCGACATCAGTTGCAATCAAAACTTTATCCTGTCCATTGCGAAAACGGTTCAAAATTTTAATTCTGCGTTCCTGCGGGACATCTCCGGAGAGCAGTGATGCTTCAACCCCGTACTTACTGAGGTTTCTCTGCAATGCGGCAATAATATCTTTGCGATTACCGAAAATTATCATGCGTTCAAAATCATAATTATTGATAAAATGGAGTAGAATCGGCAATTTTTCCGCCGCAGAAACAGTAAAGAATGTCTGCTTAATTGTATCTGCAACCAATTGATCCGGCTCACTCTCCAATTTAACTGCCTCATTCAAAAAGTCATCTGCCAATTTGAGAATACTATCATCAAGTGTCGCACTGAAAAGCATGGTCTGACGATTTTTCTTATTCGGAGTTCTGACCACAATTCTCCGCACATCAGGAATAAATCCCATATCCAACATGCGGTCTGCTTCATCCAAAATCAGAATTTCAACCTTGCTTAAATCCAAAGTCGACCCATTGGAATAATCAATAATTCGCCCCGGTGTACCGATCAGAATATCAATATTATCATCTAATTGCATACGCTGGCGTTCATGATCCATACCGCCGAAAACCACCATACTATTCAAATTAGTAAAAACTCCGATTGCTTCGGCATCTTTGTGAATCTGCATTGCCAACTCACGGGTCGGTGCCAAAACCAGACAGCGTGGTGCGCCTTTTTTGCGCTCTGTCAAAGGGTTATTCAAAAGATAATTAAAAGTGCTTATCAAAAAAGCAGCGGTTTTTCCGGTTCCAGTCTGGGCTTTGCCGGCAATATCTTTGCCAAGCAAAAGCAAATCCAGCGTCATCTCTTGAATCGGAGTGCAATACTTGAAATTCAATTTTTGCAAACCGAAAAGAATGTCTGAATGAATATTATAATCAAAAAATCTTTTTTTACCCTCAATAACTTCAACCTCTGTCAAAGTCATAGGTTTTACAATTTTTTTCTCTACTTTTTTAGGGTTAGCACTCTTTTTAGTCGGCTTATTATTTTTTACTTTATCTGAATTTTTTTTATTACTTTTATTATTTTTATTCGGGGATTTTTTTTGCGAAACTGATTTTACTTCCTGCTCCTGTTTCTTCCCGAAAATTTTCTTTAAAAAACCAAACACTCTTTTCCTCCAAAAAAACTTATTTATTCCTCATCTTTCAAGGGAATAATTTTTTCAATATCACTATAATTTACACTATATCTCAAGCCAGGTTGTGATTCAAAAAAGATATAACCTTCCTGTTTGTTGGTACTGATAATCAACCCTACTTCCGTTGAGCCGTCTTTCATCTGCAGCATGATATTAGGAATCCAAAGTTTCAAATTTTTAAGACTGACAGTAGAGTCAGGTTTAATCTCGAACTTTTTAGTAATACTTTCCGGTTTTGAACGACGGTGAGAAATTTTCAAAGTATGAGTTCCAACAGCAAGATCAGTGATTTTAAACACCTCTGCTTCCGTAGAATTGGTACTCGGCGCAGAAACACCGTATTTATGGCCGTCAACATAAATTGAAATTCCGGGGACATTAACAAAAATTTCCACATCACCGACATTGCGTTTGAGGTCATAGAAAAACTCATGAGTTTTGCCGGGTGAGAGGGTAATTTTTTGCGAATCTGAAACATAATTTTTTGCCTTGATATAAATTTGGAATTCATGATTGGCTTCCAAATTCTCAACAACTCCGGGAGTTACACCGACCAATTTGTCGTCCAAATAGATTTCCGCACCGTCAACCGGGCAATTAACTTTGAGTGTCGCAGGGAGCAAAGACAATGTATAATTAAAGGTCTTCTCTTTGCCGCTTTCAATGATCACATCTTCAGTATTCAAAGTTAAATAATCTGTTTTCTTGCAGACAAAATTATAAGTCCCCTCACTCAATTCAATTTTGAACGGAGTTTCACCCAAAAACTTATCATTATGGTAAATTGCAACTCCGGCTGGTTCAGTTTTGATAATCGCCACACCGATATTGGAAACCAATTTTTCGGTAATTTTCTTCGGACTGGCAGCATCTATTGCGAGCTGAATGTATTTTTCGGCATAACCGCTTTTCTGTAATTTAAGTTCATGCTTACCGATAGTCAAATCTCTAATGATTAATGGGGTAACGCCGATATTTTTGCCACCCATAATCACAGTTGCTCCGGCTGGTTCAGTTACGACCAAACAAGATGTTTCAACCGGCGATAATTCAATTTTCGGGAGAGAGTTTTCACCTTCTTTTAAATCAATAACCACAAATTTATCATTGCAAGTCGGATGGGTAAGTTTAAGTAAATATGATTTCGGAACTCCTTTAACTTCGTATGGGGTAACGCCGATTTTTTTGCCGTTATAATAGACTTCCGCTCCGGCAGGAGAAGTTTCCAAAAGCAAAGAACCTTTTGGGGCACTCGGTTGTTCTTTTTTGCAGCACACCAAAAGCAAACAAAGCATCACTGATACGACAAATGCTGTCAATTTCACTAATATTTTTCTCATAAAATTCACCCCTATTTATTTTTTCCTTTGCGATTGGCTGATCTTAAAATTTCATCAAGTTTGATCAAACGGTCACGGAAATACTCATACTCTCTCGTATCCTCTCCATAGAGTTCCAAAATTAAAACCACTACCTCACGAGCAGAAGCAAAGTCTTTTTTATGCACAAATGAATCATACTCTGCTCTCAAAGACTGGAATCGTTGTTTTCTAATTTTTTCAGCCTGGTCAAGACGTTTAATTGCCTCTTTGCGTTCGTTAGGTTCCGGAGAGAAACCACGCAAGTATTCTTTTACCAAATTGTATTCCCGGATTGCCTTTTTCAAGTTTCCGTAGTTGGCTTCATAATTGGCGAAAAGGTCTTCCGCCAAGTGGAAACTCTCAATTGCACGCTCTTTCAAATCCTCGGTTGAGAGAGTCAAAAACGGCAAATCACAACTCTGAATATACAAGTCCAAGCTATCCTCAATATCCATAAATTCAATCGGTCGTTCTGAATTAACAATTTTCACAGTTTTACTTGCATTACCCAAAATAACGGTCAATTCTCGACTGTCACGATTATTGCTATTCTCAAACTTTTCATAGTTATTATCAGTCATTTTCAAAAAATTACTATCTCCGATACTCTGACGCAATCTGGCAAGATCAATATCCTCCAATTGCAATTGAACCGGTCCGACACTCAATTGAGATTTAACATCATCGACAGACAAAAACGCCTTATTTTTTTCAATTCTGACATGATAACGATAGATATTATCCTCACTAATAATCTCTTTGACATAATCTAAATATAAACCGGGCGCAGTATCGTTTTGAGCAGCAGCACCATTTTGTTGAGCAGAAAAATCTTTGATATCCCTATCAACCACCAAAATAAAGAAAAGTGACACCAGCGAAACAACAACAAAAAACACAATTGCATAAAAGACCCAACTGGGATGTTTTTTCTGCGTTGTGTCATCACTTTTCTCGGAAGCGGAAGTATTTTGTTTTTCGGTAGATTTCTGTTCAGATTTCTTATGATTTTTCTGAAAAATTCGATTATTTTTCAAATATTCTGATAAATCTTTTACCTCTTGAAGTTTATTTTTTTCTTTCGGTTCGGCTGATTTTTCCACAACAGTTGAACTTGCAGTTTGGGGAGATTTAACCTTCTGCTCAAAGACCTCTTCGATTTCGCTGAATACAATTCCGGCACCGCTCAAATTAGCAGTTGCACCCAAATCAAAAAATTGCAGTTTTATATCATGCAGTCTGACAATATCACCTTCGCACAAAACGACCGCCCCCTGCACTTTTACTTCATTGACATAAATCCCATTAGTGCTTTTGAGGTCCGAGATAAAATAACTATTGCCGACTTTTTCCACCTTGCAGTGATAGCGGGATACCCCCGGCACGTCAAGCTGCAAAACATTATCATCGGCTCTACCGATAGTCAATAGTGCAGTATCGAAGTTATAACTTTTTTCACTGCCATCTAAAATAACAACTCTCATAATACGCTCTCTTATAATTCCTCTATTTTCAACACTTCACCAAGTGTCAATTTAAACTTCTCAATCGTTCCCTCCGGCAATTCAAGTGCCGATAATTTTCTATTTTTCCCCCCATAGAAAATTTTAAAAGGTGCCGCACTCTCATACATTTTCACAATCTCTCCCGATTCAGCGACAAAAACTAAATCAAATTTGTATCGCATAAAGCAACTGTGTATAAGATTGCAGTTTTCAAAAATCATACAGTCCAAATTTTCATTGAAATTGCGGATAATCAAACCGAATGCCCTATCGATAAAACTGCGTGCTATCACAGTTTTTTGTGACAAAACGACATTTTCAAGAGTTCTCTCTATTTGAATCATCATGCACTCTCAATAATTCCAATTTAACTACACAAAATTACTATCTATAAATATACTATAAAAAGCGCAAAATGCCAATGAATTTTATAAAATATTTGATATTTTTCACAATAAAAAAAACTTTTATTGAAAAAAATAAAATATTTTTTATATTCCAAACAAAGTTTTTTGCAGTATTATAAAAAAATACCGACATTAATTTTTTATTTTTTAAAACAAATCATCGTCTTTGCGAACACGATCGGTTTCGGGAGCGAAATTGCTCCACTCGCCATTTTCCTGATCATCACGAGTAAGGATTTCTATTTTCTTCTCAAATTTCGCCAAGCGGTTGCGACACTCCTGAAGCAGCAAAATTCCCCGTTCATAGTTAATCAAAAGGTCTTCCAGCGGAATTTGGTTATTCTCCATTTTGCTTACAAGCGAATTCAATTCAGTACACAACTCCTCATAACTGCGATTTTTTAAATCATTTTCAGACATTTTTAACTCCTTAAATTACAAACATTGCTTTTTTCATATTCTCAATTGCTTCACTGTCAACTCCCAAGTATTCCGCAATGGCAAAACCCATTTTAACTGCCGCACCGGGGCCTTTTCCGGTAACGATATTATCAGAAGTTACCAACAAGTCGCTTGAAAAGCACTCTTTATTCAAAAACTTTTCAAGTCCCGGATACATCGTAAACTTGCGATTTACCAAAACCCCTGCTCTGGAAAGCACCATCGGCGCAGCACAAATTGCTGAAAGCAGTTTCTTGTCTTCATTCATTTTTTGCAAAATTTCACGCAAAAAATCACTTTCATAGAGATTCATACTTCCCGGCATACCGCCCGGCAAAAAGACTCCGTCAAAATTTGCAAAATCAATATTTTCAAGTTTAGAATCGCATACAATTGTCATCTGATGCGCTCCGCAAACATTTAAATTGTCGCCCAATGAAGCCAAAACAACCTCTATTCCCAATCGCTTCGCCACATCGGCAACACAAATTAATTCCATTTCTTCAAAACCGTCGGCAATTACCGCAAAAATTCTTTTTCCCATTTGCATTCCTCCAAAACTATGCTAAATTACTTTTATTATGATGAAACAACACTTACAACTTTTTTTAAACTATTTAATTGCTGAACGAGCGTTGTCGCAAAATACCATACATGCATACAATAGCGACATTTTGGATTTTATCAAGTCCTCAGAGCAAAAAAATTGCAATAGTTTTGCAAAAATCTCTCGTGACGACATAATTGACTACCTTTTGGAGTGCAAAGAGTCGGACAATAAATCGGGAAATGCAACTATCGCCAGACGCTTGGTGTCGATAAAATTACTTTTCCGATTCCTTGCCGAAGAAAAATTAATTTCTAACGACATCACCCAAGTTATGGATTCCCCAAAAATTTGGAAACTCCTGCCCGACCACCTGTCAATTGAGGAAACCGATCGGCTTTTAAAGGCGTACAAGTTAAGTGTCAAAGAACCCTTGTTATTCAGAAATCGGGCAATTCTGGAACTGCTTTATGCATCAGGTTTGCGAGTATCCGAACTTACAGAACTTACTATCGGCTCAATTGATTTTGAGAATGAACTTATCCGAATTGTAGGAAAAGGTAACAAAACTCGTATTGTTCCGGTCGGTCATACTGCCTTAAAAATTATCAGCCGTTATATTTTGCAGATTCGTCCATTTTTGCTTCGTGACATCAATGAAGCGGCACTTTTTGTTTCCAACAATGGTCGCAAACTCGACCGCGAGAGAATTTGGATGATTATCAAAGACGCCGCCAACATGGCAAATATCAACAAAAATGTTCATCCGCACACTTTACGCCACTCTTTTGCAAGTCATCTGCTTTCCAATGGAGCAGATTTGAGAATTATCCAGGAAATGTTGGGACATTCAGATATTTCCACCACCGAAATTTATACTCATATTGAAGAAAACCGCCTATCCACAATCCACAAAATGTTTCATCCGAGAGGATAAGAAGTATATTTAATTCTGCACGATACTTTTCAGAGTATCAAAAAATTCATTATTAGATAAAAGTTTCTGAATTAAATTATCATAATCCTGCTCGATTTCCGCAGGAGTTTCAGTTGTAATTCTGAAATACCTCGGAGAACAACTGTAAATATTTCCTGCATCATCACAAATCGGCGAAGGAGTAATTGCCACCACCAAAGTATGTTCCAGCAAATCCGAACTCAGAACCTGAATAGTATCAGCAAGAACTTCCATTTTTATAAAGCGGTTATCCTTGATTTTATCATAATTTGCTGCAATAACCAAAGTTGCTGAATATTCCTCCAAGTATGACTCCAAAACATCACTCAATTCAGGATTGCTGTCATAAATAATTTCAATCGGCGGTATATTTTTATAGGAGGGGATTTCAAAAACTTTCGGAGCTTCAACAAGTTCCTGATGACGAATAGCAGTCGTATCTACCGAGCGGCAACCGCAAAAAAACAATGCTAGCAATAGAGATATTACAATTGTTTTGCCGTCAATCATACGAACTTGAATCCTCTCTTTCTAAATAACCTTACTTACTTTCTCTTTCCAAAGCCCACTGCTGAATTTTTTCCTGAGTATCCGCAATATCGTCAGCAAAAAGAGTTTCAACAAACTTATTGAAATACGCTTCCAAAGCCGCCTGGAAAATTATTAAATTATTCATGCGTTCTTCGAAGCGGTTGAAGTCGTCCATTTTTTCACCCTCCGGCAAATTAAGTGAACCGACTGCAAACTTATCAGCATCGAAGTTACCGACATAAACTTTGTCCAAATTGGTCAAAGTAAATTTGGCTTTCTTCAATTTTTTACCGATAAGTAATGCGGCTTTTGCCTCTGCGCTTCGCTGTGGAGCTTCGCCGTTTTTGATAACCGTTTCGGCAGAACCGAGTGAATCTGTCGCTGCCGCCATGGTCAGCGGTCCTTCCAGCATAATATCGAATTCGCCATAGGTTTCATGAGAAATTTTGCCTTCAACTTCACTGAAATACCAAAGCCAAGTTAAAAAATCTCTACCGATATTGGTATCATCAACAATATCTTTAGCAAATTCAATTACCGGCACATCGACTTCGGTTTTCTGGAAATTCTTGTCCAGCCAGTAAGCAGGAGTAATCGGAAGCGGTTCAATTCCGGTTGCAGTAAAGAAGTGTTCTACGAATAAATCCTGCTGTGCCGCTGAAGTTGCACCGACAATAATCATTTTGTCCACCGGAGAAATCACCATCGGAATACCACTTAATGATGGTGGCATTTTCATTAAATTTTTATCGATAATATCTTCTTTTATCTCTGTTTTCAACTTTTTGGGAATGAAGTCCAATTGACGGGTAACTTGTGCCGCATGTTCTTCTGCCCGGCAGAGAGCATTCAAATAAGATGCCGGAATTTTTCGCTCCGCTCTACGCAAAGTCAAGTAATAAAATGACCCGTGAGAAATTGATCCCTCATCAATCTGATTATCCAATAATCTGCTTCCTGCAACCCAGCCAAAATGCGGTTCATCAGTAATCATACACTCATCGCAAGCGCGACGATTGGCAAAAATATCAACTAAATTCTCCGGCAATTCGCCGTCGTACTTAAAAAAAGCAACATTCACTGTTCCGTTTTCGAAAGGCATAATTCACTCCTGTTGTTTTACTCAATAAATTTATAATGTTCTTTGCAATATAGCATAATTTTCTGATTTTTGCAAATCGGAATAAAAAAAAATTTCATCTTTCGAATAAAATTTTCTGATTTTTTCTTGTTATATTAATAAAATGGGTTATATTATCTCCTGAAAGGAATAAAAAATGTTAAAACTTATAGAAAAAGCGAAAAATACCCACTTGCTTGATAGTGAAGAAATTGCAACTTTGCTGTCGATAGACGACCCGGAAATTATGCAGAAACTTTTTTCTGCCGCCTATTCGGTCAAACTTGCGCAAGTCGGAAATTCCGTCAACTTGCGTGGGCTTATCGAAATCGGTAATGTCTGTCGCAAAAACTGTTATTATTGCGGAATCAGATGCGGCAACTCCAATTTGAAACGCTATCAACTTGCTCAGGACGAAATTTTACATTGCGCCAAATTGGCATTGGAATTTAATTATGGGTCAATCGTGCTCCAAGGTGGAGAATTAAATAGTCCAGCATTTATTGACTTTATTGAAGATACACTCCGAAAAATCAAAAATCTTTCCGATAATTCTCTCGGAATCACGCTTTCTTTGGGCGAGCAGACTCTTGATACTTACCGACGCTGGTTCAGAGCCGGAGCGCACCGTTATCTGCTCCGAATCGAAACAAGCAATGAGGAATTATACAAAAAACTCCACCCCTCCGACCACTCTTTCAAAGAGAGAGTCGAGTGCTTGAATTTGCTTCGAAAAGCAAATTATCAAGTCGGCAGCGGAGTTATGTTCGGCTTTGCTGGTCAAACTTTCAAAGATATGGCAAATGACCTCCTGTTTTTGAAAAAACTTGATGTTGATATGGTCGGCATGGGCCCCTACTCTATACACAAGGATACACCTTTGGGAGCGACTCATCCGCCTTTGGATAATCAGAAGCAACTTGAATTGGGTTTAAAAATGATTGCAGTTCTCCGCTTGATTATGCCGGATATAAATATTGCTTCAACTACGGTATTACAGGCACTTGCACCCAATGGCAGAGAATTGGGACTTCTCGCAGGAGCGAATGTTATTATGCCAAATGTCAGCGATGTGATTTACCGCAAATCATACCAACTCTATGACAACAAACCCGGAATTGATGAAAATGCCATCGAAAGCAGAGAAAATTTGGAGAAATCAATCCTCTCTATCGGCGAAAAAATAAATTACGGCAAATGGGGAGATTCATTGCATTTTGCGAAAAGATAAAAGTTGGACTTGATTTTTTGAGAAAAGCGGTGTATATTATATGTATAATATTTTATAGAATTAGAGTTTTATACAGAAAGGACATTAAAAATGTCAAAAATCAAATACTCTTATGATTACGGCGAAAGCAAATTAAGAGGCAAAAATGGCAGCAAAGGTAAATTTTTCGTAATTCTTTTTGCTGTATTGCTTTTAATCGCAGTCGCAGTCTTTGTCAAATCAGCATTTTTTTCAAATAATGAAGATTCTGCGGAAGTCAAAGTTGAGGAAGTTGTTTCTGAAAAAACAACAGAATCTCCCACAGTTACTCCAACTGCAAATCAAAATAGTACAACAAGCAATACTGCTTCAAGCAACACAAATTCAGCAGAAGCGAAAACTACCGTTGCCAATCCGCAAGGATATGATGAAGACTTTGCCGCTTTGTCCAAAGCTATGGAAGAAACTGATTATCAAACCTCTAAAAAAATCGCCCTCGAAATGCTCAAAAAATATGGCGAAAGTGATAAGTCAGGCCCCTATTTCCGCAAAATAGCTCACTTCATAACCAAACTTAATATGAAAATTATCAGCAATGGTCTTAATGACGAAAAAATGGTAACCCATCGCATTGACTTCGGCGATAATTTAAGCGCAATCGCAATCAAATATAACTTCCCTGTTGAGGCGATTTTGAAAGCAAACAACCTCAAATCAACCAAAATTTTCCCTGGAAACACCTTAAAAGTTTATACCTTCGATTGGAGAATCGAAGTAAGCAAAAAAGCCAGATTGCTCTATGTCTATGACGGCGACACTTTGTTTGCCATCTACGATATCGGTATCGGCAAAGAAGGCAGAACTCCCGAAGGCGAATTTAAAATTACCGACAAAATCGCTAACCCCGATTGGTACTCTCCCGACGGCAGAATTGTACCTTTCGGCGACAAAGAAAATGTACTTGGAACCCGTTGGTTCAAACTTGAACCAATCAATGATACCGCATCTTATCATATCGGATACGGAATCCACGGCACTTGGGATACCGGAAGTATCACCAAAAGTTTAAGTAACGGTTGTATCCGCATGAGAAATGAAGAAGTTGAAGAACTTTTTACCTATATACCCCGACAGGTATTGGTGAAAATATACTAATATAAAGGAAAATATTTATGGCTGAAATTTATTTAGATTTTGAAAAACCAATCGTGACATTGATCAGAAAATTACACGAATTGGAACAGTTGAGCAATGATCACAAAATCGATACAACTTCGGAAATCACTGCTCTCAAAGCAAAAATCGAAGCAACCATGCACGAAATTTATGATTCTTTGACTCCCTGGCAGAGAGTTCAGCTTGCCCGTCATGCAGAACGCCCCTATGCTTTGGACTACATTGAACGAATTTTCACCGATTTTATCGAACTTCACGGCGACCGCAGATTCAAAGATGACAAAGCAATCATCGGCGGTTTCGCTAAATTCAAAAAACAACCCGTTATGGTCATCGGCACCCAAAAAGGCCGTGACATGAAGTCAAATATGTTCCGCAACTTCGGTTGGCCTCACCCGGAAGGATACCGCAAAGCATTGCGATTGATGCAGCTTGCAGAAAAAGCCGGTGTGCCGATTATTACTTTTATCGACACTCCGGGAGCATTCCCCGGCATCGCTTCAGAGGAACGCCATGTAGGAGAAGCAATTGCAGCAAATATGCGCGACATGTTTGGCTTGACAGTACCGGTTATCGCAGTTATTATCGGCGAAGGCGGTTCAGGCGGTGCTATCGGTATCGGAGTCGGCAACCGTATTTTGATTATGGAAAACGCCTACTATTCAGTTATTACTCCTGAAGGTTGTGCAGCAATTCTCTGGAAGGACAGAAAGTTCGCTCCGCAAGCCGCTGAGGCATTGAAGTTAACTGCCGAAAAACTTTTTGAACTCAAAATTGCCGATGAGATTATCAAAGAACCTATCGGCGGTGCTCACAAAAATTATGCCGAAGCCGCAGATTATTTGTCAAAGGCTTTAGAAAGCAATTTGAAAGCTCTTTGCAAAATGTCAGGCGCAGAACTCAAAGAACAGCGTTATCAGAAATTCAGAAACATGGGCGAAGTTTTGGAAAACCCAGTTGTAATGGCTGAATCAGCAGTCGTTGAAGAAAAAGAGGCATAATGCAATTAACTGTACGAAAAGCTGAATTAAAAGATGTCAAAACAATTTGTGAAATTCTGCAAGTTTATGCAGCTCAACAAATTGTCTTGGCTCGTGATGAAGCAGATATAACTTATTACTTAAAAAATTTTTCAGTCTGCGAAGTTGACGGAGTTGTAAAAGGCTGCGTCGCCCTGCGTGACTTCGGTAATGAACTTATGGAAGTTCGTTCGCTCGCCGTCATGGAGAATTGCAAAGGTATGGGTATCGGGCGGGCAATGCTGGAATTTTTGATTGATAACTTAAAGAAAAATAAACAATCAGCCAGACTTTTTGCTTTGACCTACCAGGATAAATTTTTTGAGAAACTCGGATTTCACATCGTGGATAAGGAACTTTTCCCGGAAAAAATCTGGGCTGACTGCGAAAAGTGTCCGAAAAAAAATCATTGCGACGAAATCGCAGTGCTTTTGGAAATAAAAAACTAACAACTGTTTTTATAAACATTTAACTATTAACAATTAAAAAAAAGGAAGAAAATCATGGCAAGAAAACTTATGATCGCCGGAAACTGGAAAATGAACAAAACCGCCAATGAAGGTAAAGCATTGGTAGAAGAACTCAAAGTCGCTGTTGCTGACATTTGCCCCTGCAAAGTCGACATCATCGTCTGCCCGCCTTTCACCTCTTTGGTAAGCGTTCTCGAAGCTGCTAAAGGCAGCAACATCAAAGTTGGCGCACAGAATATCCACTGGGCAGAAAGCGGCGCATTCACCGGTGAAATTTCAGGTGCTATGCTCAAAGAACTCGGCGTAGAATATGTTATTATCGGTCACAGCGAACGCCGTCAATACTTCGGCGAAACCGACGAAACTGTAAACAAGCGTCTTAAAGCTGCTCTCGCTAATGACCTCAAACCCATCGTGTGTATCGGCGAAATGCTCGAAGAACGCGAATCAGGCAAAACCAATGATGTTCTCGCAACTCAATTGGCAGGCGGTTTGGCAGACATCACTGCTGCTGATATGGAAAAAATCGTTATCGCTTACGAACCTGTATGGGCTATCGGTACCGGCAAAACTGCTACTCCCGAAGTTGCAGAAGAAACCCACAAATACATCCGTTCATTCCTTACCGACAAATACGGCAAAGAAGTTGCTGACAAAATCGTTATCCAATACGGCGGCAGCATGAATGACGGCAATGCAGAAGCATTGGTATCACAGGAAGATATCGACGGCGGTTTGATCGGCGGAGCTTCACTTGTTGCAGCTAAATTCACCGCTCTTATCAACAACGCTTTGAAAGGCAGTGCTTGCTAATTTGCAATAATCTTTCAGATTAAAAATATAAAGGACTTGTAAAAGTAAAATTTTACAAGTCCTTTTTTATTGTTTCTCAATAACCATATTTGTAAAAATCACGAATTTGCACGAATGATTTTTGGGTGCACTTTAATTTTTATATAATAAAAAGGGAGCAAAGCAATTTAAAATTACCTTACTCCCCTACTCTAAAAAAAACACTTAAAACTCTCCATTTAACTCTACGAGATAGGGATAAAACTCACCACTATCTCTCAATTTATCAAGAAGTTCTTTATTATATTTTTCTATCTCTTCCGGGGTATACCCAAGTTCCTTTGCCAAAGTTTTTCCGTATTTCAACCAACCATTTTCGGCAAGCATACAGTATAAGTGCGTAATTGCTGCTTCAGGATACCACTCCGAGG
>JAZRSP010000378.1:0-2819 GCA_045651565.1 Victivallaceae bacterium
ACTTCATTGCTGTAACGGTTTAAGCGGTAACAGAATTCATTGACCGTCTTTTCAGAAATTTCGCTCATTCCGACGCAAAAACACATCATAGAGAGCAGTTCCACCATATGCGGGGAGCGTTTTACTTTTCGCCGCCAGTTTTTAACTTTTGAAATATCATAATGCAAAGCCATAACTTACCTCTCACATTTCAAATCGTGTGTCAAGACCATACCCCTCCAGCAATTCCTCTTCCTGCCAGGAAAAGTTGTGCTGCGGAATACCGGTCACACATCCACAGGAAACGGTCTCCAAAGTTTCCTGCACCTCTTCAAAAACTCTTTTTTCAGTGTCATTGAGTTTGTCCGTACTTTGGACAAAAATCCCTGTCCACTCCGTAAGCGTTTGCGTACCACTTTCCTGCTGATCCCGTGTCGTCAGCAGAACCAATAATTTCTTTTGCTCCATAAGTTCATCCTTTCCGGAAGATTTTATTCTTCCGCAAGGAAAGAGGCAAGCAAAAAAAGCGACTGCGTTGCGCAGCCGCCAGAAGAATAAAATCACATTTTCCCCTTGTAGTAATAATTATTTTTGAATAAAAGAATAAAATAACTGCTTATAAAACTTGATTTATTCAAAATAAATGATATTTTAATAGAAGTTACAAGGAGAACACTATGCCAAAGAAAACTGTAATTTTACTGCCTCAAATCGAAAATATCCTGTCAGAACTTGGTTCCAATATCCGGCTTGCCCGGTTGCGGCGCAATATTACAGCCAAACTGGAAGCAGAACGGGCGGGCATCAGTATTGCAACGCTCGGAAAAATAGAATCCGGCTCACCTGCAGTTTCAATTGGAAATTATATGCAGGTTTTGATGACCTTGGGCTTGGAAAAGGATATATTAAAAGTCGCTCAGGATGATGAATTGGGACGCAAAATTCAAGATGCCGGACTTTCTGTTCGCCGCAGAGCTTCCAAACGAGGTGCAAAATGAGTGATGCTAAAAATATTTATGTCTATTTTGACCACAATACAACAACACCGGAGTTGCTCGGAGTACTTTCTGTTCAAATTGTCAGAGGCAAAGAATTTTTCTCATTTGAATTTAATCATGACTGGTTGAAGAAGTATCCCACACAAATTCTTGATCCTGATTTACAACTTTATACAGGCCCGCAATTTACATCAAAAAACAATTTTGGGATTTTTACAGATTCAGCCCCTGACCGCTGGGGGCGCAGACTTATGCTCCGCAGAGAAAAAATCCGGGCAGCAAAGGAAGAACGCCGTCAAAAAATCTTGCAGGAATCGGATTTTTTGCTTGGGGTCTATGATGAAACCAGAATGGGGGCTTTGCGGTTCAAAATTGATCCGCAGGGTAAATTTATGAATGATGACAACAATATGGCCGCTCCTCCGTGGGCACGGCTTCGCGAATTGGAAGAAGCCTGCCGCCGTCTTGATGATGACAAATTTCAAGATGAACACGAAAAATGGCTTTCAATGCTGATAGCTCCCGGTTCATCATTGGGCGGTGCAAGACCTAAAGCAACAATCACTGCACCCGATAACTCTTTATGGATAGCAAAGTTTCCAAGTCATAATGATTACTCTAATATTTCTGCATGGGAATATGTTACAATGCAGATGGCAAGGGAATGCGGGATAAATGTTCCAGAGTGCAAATTGGAAAAGTTTTCAAAATTCGGTTCGACATTTCTGGTGAAACGCTTTGACAGACTTAATGGTAAACGCATCCATTTTGCTTCGGCAATGACTTTATTAGGCAAGTCTGATGGAGCTAATGCCCAAGATGGCAGCAGTTATCTTGAAATTGCAGAGTTTATTATGCGGTACGGTGCGGCTCCTGAACAGGATCTGCAAGAACTTTGGAAACGGATTGTATTTTCGATTGCAGTATCCAATACCGATGATCATTTGCGAAATCATGGATTTTTGCTTTCAGAATCAGGTTGGAGATTATCTCCTGCTTATGATATAAACCCCAATCCGTCCGGATATGGACTGTCATTGAATATTACAGAATATGACAATTCTCTGGATTTCGCTGTAGCTTTGGAAGTGGCTCCATTTTTCCGGTTGAAACAACAGGAAGCCGAAAAATGTTTGAAAGAAATAATCGATGTAACAGAGAACTGGCGAAACTATGCTTCAGCCAAAGGGATTTCCCGTTCCGAGCAAGAGGAAATGCAAAAAGCATTTCGTTGCTGATAAGTATTTGTTATTAAATGAGTCGTATTTTACCTCGGAAATCTTATTTTTCCATAAGCTTCTATCTTAACAAAAACTTCTAAAATATCTTCTTTTTCATCTGGTAGTTTGGAAAAGAAATCCAGATCGGTTTGTTTTTCCACTTCGTCAACGCTAACGGCGAACACCTGCAATGGTTGATCGGAGGGACGGTGGGGAATGATGAAGCCGATCATTTTCTGCGGCGGAGTCAGGTCATAAATGACTTTATAAAACGCTTTGGGAATGGTGATTTTTCCCGATGGCAGATATTTTGCTTCAGACGCAGGCGGAAATATTGCTCCGGTAACGACATAAATTTCCTTCTCTTTCAAAGCGATTGCTCTCACTAACTCTTCCAGTCTTTTCCAAACTCCCCGGTTGAATCCAGGAAGCTGCGGCGACATATTACTCATCAAAAAACTGTCCAGCATTGTCTGTTTGGAAAACGCCATATCTGCTGCCGGAGCAAGATGACCCCGGTCAAATCCGCTGCGGGTATAGTCTTTGGGGTAAGCTGAACGGGGAATCAAAGGATCATGCTTGAAACGGTTTGACCGTTTATATGGTTCAGCCTGTAATTCTG
>JAZRSP010000379.1:0-1125 GCA_045651565.1 Victivallaceae bacterium
GAATCCCGTTTCGTTTGTTAATGACAATTGAATAAGATCTGGATAGCATTTTGAGTACTCATCATTGTCAAACTCTCCATAAAAAAATGCATTTTCAGAAAGTAATATAAAATTACAGCGATAAAAAAACTTAAATGCATATGCCCAAGAAAGGTCAAATGATTCTCTTAAATGCTCATTATACTCTTCGCTGCCACTTAATATGTTTTTATATTCTGTGTGCGCTAATTTAGAAATAGAAAGATCAGACATAAAAGGAATTAAATGCTTTAACCATGAATTACTTCTACTATCAAAGTTTTTGATGCGAGCAAAAGTGTCAGAAAAAGAAAACATATTTTTACCTCCGTTGGTTAGGTTTCGCCAAGTATATTAGCAAATACCGTGCCAACTATTCCAACTCCGGTTGAATTTTTAACGATTTTATACGGGCATCCAGCCGCTGATAGCTGGAAAAACCCAGCAATCTGGCAGCTTTTGACTTATTACCAGCACTTTGTTTCACCGCAGCCGAAATATATTGTTTCTCTATGGTTTCCAAAGTGTTATCCAAACTGAACCCATCAGCAAACTCTGGCATTGGGGGAACTTTTTCTGTGGCCTGAACTGCCTCGGATAATCCCATGTCAAAAATTTTAATATTTTTTTCAGCAGACATCACCGCCCCTTGCAAAATTGCATTGAAGAGTTCCCGAACATTGCCTTTCCATGGATAATTTTGCATAAACTTTTTTGTGTTTTCACAAAAATATTTATCATTGTACCCCGGCAGTTCCCGTTTGAAGTCGGCATTGATCCGCTGTAAAAGTTTTTCTGCCAACAACAATATATCGCCTTTCCGCTCCCGGAGCGGCGGCAATGGCAATGTGATGGCTGACAAACGGTAAAAAAGATCATCGCGAAACTGCTGCCGGGCAATCATTTCTGGTAAATTGCGGTTGGTTGCCGAAATTATACGCACATCGCTATGTTCCGGTTGATCTGAACCCACTGGGTAAAATTCCCGATATGAAAGCGCTTTGCCCGGAGGCGGCTGCAATACCCGCAAAAGTTTGGCTTGCAATTCCAGCGAGCATTCGCCGATTTCATCCAAAAACAGAGTTCCACCATTCAACCGCTTAAACG
>JAZRSP010000380.1:0-4454 GCA_045651565.1 Victivallaceae bacterium
CAAGTTTTGATTTGATACTTTGCGATAGGTTGTCTTATAGTGCTATTGTAGCTCAATAATTATTTTTTTCAAATCTGCCAGATGGCAGTTCTTTTAAGCAAGAAAAAGTGGGTTTCCTCCTGCAAAAAAACAAAAAAACGGAATTTAGAGTTTTGCGGCAAGCAAAACTATAAATTCCTACTCTTGGTCAAGGGCTGTTGCCCTTGCGCGGATGGGGGTATAGGGGGAAGGCGGCGTAAGCCTTCCCCCCTTAAAAAATTATAAAATACCTTTGGTTGAAAGAACGCCTTGAATGCGTTCATTTTTCATAGATGCAATATCGAGGGCTTTGGCAAATGCCTTGAAGATAGCTTCAAAGGCGTGGTGAGCTTCGCCGCTTCTGATCAAGTCGATGTGCAAGTTCATACCTGAACGATTTACTACTGCCTGGAAAAATTCATAAAAGAGTCGGCAATCAATAGTTCCGACATACGGGGCAGGGGCTTCGACATTATATACCAAATATGGGCGATTTGAGAGATCGAGTGCGATTTGCGCCAAGGTTTCATCCATGGGGAGGAGGAAACTTCCGTAGCGATTGATTTGCGCACGGTCGCCCAAAGCCTGATTGATTGCGTCGCCGAGGACGATACCCAAGTCTTCCATAGTGTGGTGGTAATCGACTTCGATGTCGCCGCAAGCATTGATTTCCAAATCAAAAAAACCATGTTTTGCAAAAAGGCTCAACATGTGGTCGAGGAAAGCGATTCCTGTATTAATTTTGTAATTTCCGCTTCCATCCAAATTCAGTTTGAGATAGATTTGAGTTTCGGCGGTTTTTCGGTTAATTTCTGCAGTTCTACTCATTTTTTCACCTGTATTTTAAAAGTTCAATACTATTTTGTTTGTATACACTAAGTATATAAATGCGGCCATCATCGCACTTAATAATAATAACGAAGTGAAAATAGTGAAACGCAAAGCATTTCTTTTCACAAAAAGCAACATCTTTTTGGACGCAACTGGGCGTTCTGCAAGTGTAGGATAGTTGCTTAAATAGTTTCCTATATCGTCCCGTAACTCCTTAACTGTCTGGTAACGGTCATCGGGATTGGTAGCCATAGCTTTTCGGCAGATAGCTTCAAGTTCCGGCGGGATCGGGCGACTTTCATTTACCATTTCGACATCATTGATGATAGAACCGTCAACGGTTGCTTTGATAACGGCTTTGGGAGATGCGTCTTCCAGAAAGGCGGTTGGACTTTTCATCATAAGTATTGAGAAAAGGATCGCTCCCAGAGAGTATACGTCAGTTCTCACATCAACTGCTTTACCTAAAGCCTGTTCCGGTGCCATAAAACCGGGAGTTCCGAGTGCAACTTTTTTTGCTTCTCCGGTTTCAGAAACGGCATATTTCTGCAAAATAGAATCTTTTTTCTGTCCCAATTCGCTGTCTTTCTCACCATCAATAATTTTCGCCAAACCCCAGTCAAGCACTTGTACTTCGCCGTATTTTCCGATATGGACATTGGCTGGTTTCAAGTCCAAGTGCAGAATGTTCTGCGAATGGGCAAATTCCACCGCATGACAGATTTTCTGGAAGTTGAGCAACATTTTTCTGGCATAATAGAATTTTAAAATCTCTTCATCACCGTTTTTCATTCGAGAAAGCAGAGACGATAACATCATGCCAGACAAAAATGTCATAACAAAGTATGGCGACATATTTGAATCAAGTCCGATATCGTGAATCGGCACGATATTCGGGTGTTCAAGTTTTGCCGTAATCAAAGCTTCGTGGATAAATTTTGATAACTCTTGATTACTTCTGGAATTAAAGTCCGGCATCATCGCCAAAGCAACATTACGCCGAGTGTCTTTGTCATAGACAAGCAGGACTGTTTTCATTCCCCCGATACCGATAGTGCGGATAAATTTGTATCTATCTCTGGGTTTGAGCGAGAGTTCATGCAGTAATTGCGAATGATCATCCTCTCTCAAAGAACTATTCGCTACAGTTTCTCTGGGAATAAAAGTAGTTACGATTGTATCTTCTGTTGTATCCATAGTTTATTTTTCAATAATAACCTTTGATTTTTTATTAACAACATCGGCATTAATAATGCATTTTTTGCAGTTTTTCTGCGAAGGAGCAGTATACATGACATCGAGCATCAAGTTTTCCAACAATGCACGAAGTCCGCGCGCGCCGGTGCCTTTTTTGTAAGCTTTCTCTGCCAAAGCATCCAAAGCATCATCGGTAAATTCCAGTTCGATATTTTCCATCGCCAAAAGTTTTTTGTACTGTTTGATGAGCGCATTTTGCGGTTCAGTCAAAATTTTGATCAAGTCTGCTTTTTCCAATTGGTTCAAATTGGTGATCATTGGCAGACGACCTGCAAATTCAGGAATTAAACCGAATTGCATCAAGTCTTCCGGTTCGCAGTAAGCTAAGGGGTTTTTCAAAATATCGTTATCTTCTTTGGCTTTTTTCTTTGCTTCTTCATCATTGCCGAAGCCGAGCTGCTGTTTGTTGCAGCGGCGTTGGATGATTTTGTCCAAACCGACAAATGCTCCGCCGCAGATAAAAAGAATATTGCTAGTATCAACATGCAAAAATTCCTGTTCCGGGTGTTTTCTGCCGCCTTTTGGTGGGACATTGGCAATGGTGCCTTCCAAAATTTTCAAAAGTGCCTGCTGAACTCCTTCGCCTGAAACATCACGAGTGATAGAAACATTGGCGGTTTTGCGGGCAATTTTATCGATTTCATCGACATAAATAATGCCGATTTGTGCCTTTTCGATATTGTAATCAGCGGCTTGAACCAAACGAAGAATGATATTCTCAACATCTTCACCGACATAACCTGCTTCGGTTAAAGTTGTCGCATCGCAGATACAAAAAGGCACGTCAAGGTATTTTGCCAGCGTTTTAGCAAGCAGGGTTTTTCCGCTTCCGGTGGGACCGAGCATGAGGACATTGCTTTTGTCCAAATCAATATCGTCGTACTTATCAACCTTGCGTGAACCGAGGGTTGCCTGCAAACGCTTGTAATGATTGTGAACTGCGACCGCTAAAACCTTTTTGGCATGTTCCTGACCGATTACGAATTTATCAAGTTCGCTTTTCATCTCTGCCGGATTCGGCACTTGCAAGGAGTCAATTAAAGACTTTAACTCTTTATCGGCTTTCTGACCTTTTAGTTTTTTAGAGCCGATAATTTGTTCCTGTGCCATTTCCAAACAGTCACCGCAAATTCCGAGGCCGTCAAAGCCGCTGGCGATGAATGGGAGATTTTTGTTATCTTTCGGCGAGCGTCCGCAGAAAATACAATTCAAATCTTCAAAAGGATTTTTATTATTTTTTGACATTATAAAATTTCTCTATTTTTTAGTTTTCTTTTTAGCTTCAATTACCTTGTCAACCAAACCGTATTCAACCGCTTCGGCTGCGGACATAAAGTAGTCGCGTTCAGCATCTTTCGCAACAGTTTTTGCGTTTTTGCCGCAGTGATTTGCAATAAGTTTGGTCAAAATTTCATTTAAACGTTCGCTCTCTTCATAGTGGCGTTTCATGTCGTGAATAGAACCCTCTGTTCCGCTTGAAACAGCGTGAATCATCACACGGCTATTGGGAAGCGCAAAGCGTTTTCCTGGCGCACCGGCACAAAGAAGTACCGCGCCCATACTTGCACATTGTCCGATACAGTAGGTGTGGACTTCGCATGAAAGAATCTGCATGGTGTCATAAATCGCCAAACCGGCAGTTACAGAACCACCGGGACTATTGATGTAGAGCTGAATCGGTTTTGCCGGATCCTCTGCCTGCAAAAAAAGCAATTGTGCGACAATCAAGTTTGCTACATCATCATTAATCGGAGTACCGAGCAGGATAATGCGGTCTTTCAGAAGTCTTGAATAGATGTCATAACCTCTTTCGCCCTGTCCGGTCTGCTCAACTACCATCGGTACTAACATTGAATTTTTCATAAAATCCCTCACTGAATTAAAATTTTTACAAATTCGGGTAATTCCCTCGTCCTTAATGTATAAACTATCACAAATTTTGATTATTTCAAATCAAATCAAATAAAAAGGCGATAAAAATTTAATTTTACCGCCTGATAGAAATACGATTTACAATTATTTATTCATGTTGTCGGCAATGAATTGTAAAGTTTTAGCACTCAACATGTTGAAATAAACTTCGTCAATCGAACCATTTTTCTCCATCAAAGAACGGGGTTCTTTTGCCTTGTAGCCGTAGTAAGAAGCCATTACAGAGATCTGCTGATTCATTTCTTCTTCGCTTACGGTGATTTTTTCAATCTTGGCAAGTTTGCGGATAATCAAACTGCGGCGGAGAGATTTTTTAGCATTTTCTTCTGCAGTTTTCTTATGCTCTTCGATATTCTTGGTAAATTCTTCACCGTCTGCTTCATTTTTTACCATAGAGTCAGCAAGTTTACGCAATT
>JAZRSP010000381.1:0-11456 GCA_045651565.1 Victivallaceae bacterium
GCCGCACGATAGAAAATTTGGAAAACAAATCTTTCACGATTGGTGGTAAGGAAATTTTTTACTCTTCCCTGAATAAAGTCTTGAATAATCGCAGGGTTTCTTGACCCGACGGTTACGATAAAATTTTTGCCATAGATAATACCCAACGGAACAGTCTTAAATGGCACCTCTTCTTCGCCTGCGAAATAGGGAACTCGGAGCAAAATAAGCAAGTAATCATCTTCTATTTCTACACGGGCGCGTTCATCTTCGTCCAAAGGGTCGGTAAGCATACTCAAAGGAATATCCAAAAGTTTGCTGATTGCTTCAAGTTCGGCTCCGGACGGGGCGGTAATATTTACCCAAGCGCCGGGCTGGATATTGCGGAGTTGACGCAAGCTGTCGTCATCTTTGTAAAAAATTTGAAACATATTCTTTCCTCCTATGCCGCAAAGCTTTCTCAGCCTTGCGATGCTTACGGCAGTAGCGGAAAACTTAC
This sequence comes from Victivallaceae bacterium, assembly GCA_045651565.1. GTDB lineage: Bacteria > Verrucomicrobiota > Lentisphaeria > Victivallales > Victivallaceae > RGIG5270. The sequence continues at coordinate 479 of JAZRSP010000381.1, forward strand.
TCTGCAAAACCGTCATTGCTTTATGCTTGCAATTCAAGTTTTCTGCTGCTGAAATTTTCAAAAACACAGGCACTCAAAAACTTTCAAAGAAACTTCCGTTTCACTCAAAGATTGGTGGTGCCACTACTTATAAACGGTATAAGCAAAAACGTTTTACAATAGTAAACAATTAAAATCCTTTGGTTCGTGTTAAACTTTTTATACCTATCTGGTAATATAGCGTGTATTTGCAAAAAAAGCAAATTCAAAAAAATATTTTTTTTAAAAAAATCACAAATATCCTGCGAGGCAAGATCCGCTTTCGCTTATCTCCCCCTAAATTTTTCATATTTTTATCATTTCCCAAACCGTTCTGACGAGCGCGTAAGCGTTATATTAGGTCAAGGAACTTGTTCCTTGTGCGGAGTTTGAGGCGGCATAAGCCTCAAAAAAAAGGCGGTGGCAACTCCCGAAAGCGAAACAAAGTTTCGCGACCACCGCCGTCTGCGCAAGCAGACATTGAGTCCCTCCACTCAAATTTGGCATGCCGAGGGAGTGTGTGTTTTTATGGGGGCTTGATTGCAGCCCCCAAACCCCTGCAACCAGCACTGGTGCTGGACTGTGGTACTTGTGAGTTTGGTTAGGTTGTGAGCGGTTTGATGGAGTGTAAATGTGGCAAAATCTTGGGGGAGTCACTCCGTTTTTTTACGGAGTGACCCCACAAAGCTTTTGCCACACTTTCGCCAACTAACGGAGATTTTCGACGCCACTCAAATCTCCTTTTTAATTATTCGTGTAAATTCGTGTGCATTCGTGGTTTCTCTACAAAATTACAAGTCGGACTTCACACCCTATCGGTATATCTCTACCACCGCAACTTTACCTCTGGTCGTGCATACTATACACGATACCTACCAAAATTCTTAATTACGCATTATGAATTATGAATTTTATTTTACTCATAACAACAAAAAAGGTACTCACCCCTTTCGGGAGAGTACCTTTAAAAACTTTATATACTGATGTATTAGCCGATAACTTCAGCTTTTCCGCCAGCTGCTTCAATTTTAGCAACTGCAGCTTCTGAGAATTTTTCAGCCTGTACAGTAACAGCTTTTGAGATTTCGCCATTAGCGAGAACCTTCAACGGCAACTGTGCTTTGCCCAACAAGTTCTTTGCACGCAAGGTTTCGTTGTTAACAACTTCACCTGCTTCAAAGTTATCATCAATCAAAGACAAGTTGACCAAATTGAATTCCGCATGATTCATGCTCTTAAATCCGCGTTTCGGCAAGCGACGGAACAAAGGAATCTGACCACCTTCGAAGAAGGGACGGATCTTTGCACCGGTACGGGATTTCTGACCTTTTTCACCGCGGCATGCAGTTTTGCCCATACCAGAGCTGTCACCGCGACCGACGCGTTTGCGACGGTGAGTTGAACCGGGTGTTGAATTTAATTCGTGCAGTTTCATTTTTATCTTCTTTCCTGTACTTTAATTATTTATCAAGTCCACGTTTTGCCATAACTTCGCTGTGGCTGCGCAATGACTGCAAAGCCTTCAAAGTAGCTTTAGCTACGTTTGCGGGATTATTTGCACCCAAAGATTTAGCCAAAACGTCTTCGACACCGACAAGGTCGAGGATTGAACGAACAGCACCACCGGCGATCAAACCGGTACCGGGAGCTGCCGGCTTCAAAAGAACTCTTGCACCGTCGAATTTGACTTCGATTTCATGCGGCAAAGTTAAACCGTGCATATTGACTTTGAACATGTTGCGTCTGGCAGCTTCGCTTCCTTTGCGGATAGCATCAGAAACTTCGTTTGCCTTTCCGTAACCGTAACCGATTTTGCCTTTGTGGTCGCCGACGACGATCAAAGCACCGAAACTGAAGTTTTTACCGCCTTTAACAACCTTGGCACTTCTATTAACACAAATTACGCTCTCATCAAGCTCAATGTGTGTTGCTTGAGATTCTTCTCTATTATTTTTTTCGCGTTTTGCCATGTTTCAAGCTCCTTAAAACTTCAATCCATTTTCACGAGCAGCATCAGCAATAGCCTTCATTCTGCCATGAAACTTAAATCCAGAACGGTCAAATGCGACTGCTTCGATGTTAACTGCTTTCGCTCTGTCAGCAGCCATCTTGCCCAACAATGCGGCACCTTCCATATTCGGTTTGCCGTTTTCAGCTTTGAACTGTGCATCGAGAGTTGATACGCTTGCAAGAGTTCTACCTGCAACATCGTCAATAAACTGACAATAGATGTTGTTAGTAGTAATGCTTACGCAAAATCTCGGACGAGCAGCGGTACCTTCGATCTTTTTACGGATACGCAAATGACGACGTACGCGTAATGCTTTTCTATCTTGAATAGCCATGATTTAATAACTCCCTTTACTTTATCCGACAGTTTTACCTTCTTTGAGGATGACGTTTTCATCAGCGTAACGAACACCCTTTCCTTTGTAAGGTTCAGGTTTACGGAAGCTGCGGATATTTGCTGCGACTTGACCTACCAACTGTTTATCAGCACCTTCGACGGTAAGTTTGGTACCGTCAACGACAGTAACCTTGATACCTTCCGGAACAGTGTACTCGATCGGGTTAGAATAACCCAAGTTCAAAGTAAGCTTGCTTCCGGCAATCTGTGCTTTGTAACCGACACCGATAATGGTAAGTTCTTTTTTAAATCCTTCGCCGACACCGATAATCATATTGTTGATCAAACTGCGGGTCAATCCCTGCATTGCGCTTGAACGACGAGTATCGTCATCACGGCTGACAACAACAGTATTGTTGACCAATTCAGCTTTGACCAATTCGGGGAGAACCATCGAAAGTTTTGATTTTCCCTCAGCAACGACTTCAGCACCGTTAATGGTAACTTTGACGTTAGCCGGCACAGGAATTGGTTTTTTACCTATACGAGACATATTATGTAACCTCTTCTTTATAAATTACCAAACATAACAGATGATTTCACCGCCGACATTCAATTCAGCTGCTTTTTCGCCGCTGATGATGCCTTTGGGAGTTGAAATAATCACTGTACCCTGTCCATTGCGAACGCGCGGAATATCCTTGCTGCCGCAGTGGATACGACGAGATGGTTTGCTGACTCTTTCGATGCCTTCGATAACACCTTTGCCATTGTAAGTTTTGAGGGTGATAACCATAGAGCGTTTAACACCGTTCTCAATAACTTTAACATCACTGATATAACCTTCTGACTTCAAAACACCTGCGATAGCGATCTTCTCATTTGAAGCGGGAAGCTCAACTGAGGGAAGCTCTGCCATGGTCGCATTACGAAGTCTGGTAAGCATATCTGCAATTGGGTCTTGCATACTCATAATATTACTTCTCCTTTACCAACTTGCCTTTGTAACACCCGGAATCTGACCTTTTGAAGCCAACTCGCGAAAACAAATACGGCACAATTGGAACTTACGGATATAAGCTCTCGGACGACCGCAAGCTTTGCAGCGGGTATATTCACGCACTTTGAACTTGCTGCCTTTGAGGGCTTTTACTATTAAACTTTTCTTTGCCATAGTAAGTTATTCCTTCCTTTATTCCGCGAACGGAACTTCCAACAATTTAAGCAATTCGAATGCTTCTTCGTTGGTTTTAGCGTTAGTAACCATAGTAATGTTGATACCGAGTTGATACTTAACTTTGTCAGCGTCAACTTCTGTAAAAACAGATACATCAGGAATACCTACATTGTAATTACCGGAACCGTCAAAACCATTTTTGGGAATACCGCGGAAGTCACGAACGCGAGGCATAGCATTGTGTACGAATTTGTCGAGGAATTCATACATTCTTGCACCACGCAAAGTAACCATTACACCGACGGGCATACCGACACGGAGTTTGAAGTTTGAAACGTTTTTGCGAGCTTTGGTAATAACCGGAGCTTGACCGGTCAAAGCTGCCAAATGTTTCTTGGCTTCTGCGAAAGCATCACGCTCAGCACTGGATTTGATACCGGTACTGATAACAATTTTACGCAATGACGGAATCTGCATGACGTTTTTGTAGCCCATCTTTGCTTGCAAAGCGGGTCTTACTTCGTCTTTATATTTTTTCATCATATCAGGCATTGTTCACTACTCCTTATCACCGGTTTCTGCAACCTTAGCAACGTTAGAAACATGTACTGAAACAGAACGCTCAATCAAACCGCCATTGGGGTTTGCCTGGCTTTTCTTGATAGTACGTTTACCGATATTACGATCCTTCTGGGTAGTGAATTCAAGCACTACACGGTCGTTCTTGGTAAGAACAGCCTTAACAACGGCTTCTTCACCTTTGTAGCTGCCGGAAATAACTACTACTTTATCGTTCTTTTTAACATGATAATTTTTCATAATTATAACACCTCCGGAGCGAGAGAGATAATTTTCATGAAATCTTTTTCTCTCAATTCACGAGCAACCGGCCCGAAAATACGGGTACCAACAGGATTCTTCTGTCCGTCAATGATTACAGCAGCATTATTGTCGAAGCGGAGGTATGAACCGTCGCCGCGACGGATTTTAGCTTTTGTACGAACAATGACGGCCTTAACAACCTGGCCCTTTTTTACACTGCCATCCGGAATTGCTTCCTTGACAGTCGCAGTAATAATATCTCCGACGTGAGCAATAGTTTTCTGCTGTCCCAAAACGGTGATAGCAACAATTGCCTTTGCTCCGGAGTTATCTGCAACGTCCAGTCTGGTCTGCATTTGTATCATTTTATTATTCTCCCGGATTATTAATCTACGATAGCACGGCTGATAATTTCAACGAGACGCCAGCATTTATTTTTGCTCAAAGGACGAGTTTCGACAATTCTGACGGTATCGCCTTTTTTAGCTTCGTTGTTTTCATCATGTGCAGTAAATTTTTTTCTTACTTTAATGACTTTCTTGTACAAAGGGTGCGGAGTACAACGGTCAACTTTCACAACAATAGTCTTGTCCTGAACATCGCTGATAACAACTCCGATACGCTCTTTGCGAATGCCACGAGTATTATTAGTTTCACTCATTTTTCACCTGACCAATCTTATGCCTTATTAGCACGGCTGGTTTGTTCAGTATAAATGCGAGCAATGTCGCGACGCACTTGACGAACTTTTGCACTCTTTTCCAACTGACCGGTACGGCTCTGAATGCTCAAATTGAGCTTTTCTTTACGCAACTCATTCAAGTTGCTGATCAATTCCGCATCAGTCATTTCACGAACTTGCTTCATTTTCATATTAAAGCACCTCTAATCTTGTTTCGCTAAGAATTTGCAACGCAAGCAAAGTTTATTAGCGGCACGGCTCATAGCTTCGCGTGCAACAACTTCGCTGCATCCGGTTACTTCGAAAAGCACACGGCCGGGTTTAACCGGTGCAACCCATCCTTCGACGTTTCCTTTACCCTTACCCATACGGACTTCCAAAGGCTTTTTGGTGAAAGACTTATAAGGAAACAAACGAATCCATACTTTACCGCGACGTTTCAAGTGACGATTAATCGCAATACGCGCAGCTTCAATTTGATTATTGGTAACGTACCCTCTGGTCAACGCCTGGAGACCAAAATCTCCGAAGTCTACTTTGTTATTTGAAGTAGCTAAACCTGAGTTATTTCCGCGTTGAATCTTTCTGTACTTTACTCTTTTTGGCATTAATGGCATACTCTTGATCCTCCGTAGCCTCTTTGTGGCAAATCCAAACCTTTACACCGATTTTACCGGCAGTGGTATTAGCTTCTACGAAACCGTAGTCGATATTTGCCTTCAATGTATGTAATGGTACACGACCCTCTTTGTATTGTTCGAAACGAGCCAATTCTGCACCGCCTAAACGACCTGAGCAGTTAACCTTGATACCGTCAACACCCAAATCCATAGCCTGCTGAATAGCACGCTTCATAGCACGACGAAAGCCGATACGACGCTCCAACTGCATTGCAATATTTTCTGCAACCAACTGTGCATTCGCTTCAGCACGTTTAATTTCTGCAATCTCAACAAAGACCTCTTTATTGCTTGTCAATTTTGAAATATCTTGACGCAATACATCTAAATCTGCTCCGCGTTTACCGAACAACACACCGGGGCGTGCTGAAAAGATAGTTACGCGAATACGACTAGTGAATCGCTCGATTTGAATACGGGCAATTGCTGCCTGAGCAAACTTCTCTTTAATAAATTTACGGATCTTAAGATCCTCATGAAGCCATTCCCCAAACAGTGCTTTGCCGGCAAACCAGCGAGATTCCCAGTTTTTGGTGAGTGCTGTTCTCAATCCAATCGGATTTACTTTCTGTCCCACGATTATAATCTCCTACACTAGTTAAATATCCGTCAAAATAACTTCCAGATGACTTGTTCTTTTACGAATCCGACCTGCGGACCCACGAGCTCTTGCACGAAAACGCTTAATGATCGGTCCCGGGCCAACCATAACTGTTTTGACAGTCAAAGAAGCACGGTTCAAACCTGCATTGTTCTCAGCATTTGCGACAGCAGAGCGAAGTGTGTCCCCGAGCAGACGAGCTGCCTTGCGCGGACTCAAATCAACGATAGCCAACGCTTCGGTTACGGACTTTCCATGAATAAGACGTGAAACGTGACGAGCCTTCTCCGGAGAGATGCGTACGTTTTTTGTCAAAGCTCTAACTTCCATAATCTGGTTCTCTATTATTTTTTTATTGTTTTACTTCACTACTTACAGCCTCCATACCTGGAGTAAGGTCCTGTAAACTGCCTGATATCAACACTGCCGCTGCAACATACGGTCGCACTGCGACCACCTTTAACAGTGAAGGCTCCTTCCCCGAGCGGTAAATCAATCCATTAAACGCACCATGGACTGTACCCACAGACAGGATCACGCAATTCAAACGCTTATCCACCGCCAAAATTCGACATCTTCCCATTGAATTTGAGCGATCGAAGTAAGTGCTACCAAGCGTGATGAATTTGTTTGAACTTTTTTCCAGCGCCTCAATTTTTAATTGAAGCTCAGCTTGCCTAACCTTCCCGATAGGCAGCTCTGTACTCAAACTTCTCACAAATTCGCAAAATTGTACAGCATTGAGGGCAAGCTCCCCACCGCACTTAGAGTAATCATCGAGAAACTTCAAAATCTCACTCTTCCCCTCAACAGTTTTTCGCACATCGCCGCTTGCAGCGATACTGCTGAGCATGAGTTGAAGCAAATGATAACTCTCATTTTGCTTTTGGTATTTGTTATTGATTTCAATAAACTCACGATAGACGAGCTCTTTTTCTTCCCTTAGCACTTGATTTTCAAGTTCCAGAACTGCTATCGCCTGCTGCATCTCGAAAAGAGTCTTCTTCAATTCAGCCAAGTCATTAGATTTGAGAGCATCCTCAATACTAATTCTCACCTGCACCGAAGACGGTTCATTTTCCGATGCGAATATACTATTATGTATGCCAAAGCACACCAACAGTCCAAATAAAATACACCATTTTTTCATTTTTTCAAATTTTTTTTTAATTTTTTTTCGTTTTTTTCACATTTTTCACGCAAAATCTGTATTTTTTACTATTTTTTCATATCACATCCGACTTTTTTAAAAAAAACAGATTACAACTTATCAACGATAAAAAACTTTTTAATACATCTCTTCCGGCGGAATTATCACCGGGGCGATCTCTTTTAAATTTTCGCCGTCTACCCGGCGATAAAAGCAGCTGCGGTGTCCGGTATGGCAAGCAACTCCGCCAATCTGCTCTACTTTGAAAATCACCGTATCTTCGTCGCAATCGACTAAAATTTCTTTAATCTTCTGGACATTACCGCTGCTCTCACCCTTTTTCCAGAGTTTTTTGCGACTGCGTGAATAGTATGTGGCATTACCGCTTGCAAGCGTATATTCCCAAGATTCCTGATTAATATACGCCATCATCAAAATTTCACCGCTTTGGTAGTCCTGGGCGATTGCCGGGATCAAGCCGTCGGGAGATTTGGAAAAATCTAACTTTATCATTTTCACATCCTATCTGTTGCGCAAAGAAGCACAACACAATTTTGCCTCTTTGATAATTTCTTCTTCATCACGAACCTTACGGTTAAGCATAAGCACTTCGCCGTTACAAATCACAGTATCAACAACGCTTAAATCTGCCGAATAGACCATATTAGATATAAGTTTATAATCGGCAATCATAAAGTGATTATTCAAATCAATCAGCATCGCATCGGCAAGTTTGCCCTCTTTGATTTCTCCGGCATCAATATCAAATGCCTTCGCTCCATTCAAAGTTGCAATTTGAAATACATCGATATCTTTGCCGGCAGTCGGACTTGAAAATTGAGATTTAGCCGAGAGCGCGGCAAATTTCATCTCATCAAGCATGGAGAGATTGTTATTTGAGCAAGCGCCGTCAGTTCCGAGAGTAATTTTGCACCCTGCCTCCAAGCAGTCCTGAAATCTGAATCTGCCGGAATTAAGTTTCATATTCGACACCGGATTATGAGCAATAACCGCCCCGGTATCGCGAATAACTTTTATATCATCATCGAAAAGATGTACACAATGCGCCAAAACTGTTTTTTCACTCAAAAGCCCCAAAGATTCCAAGTAAGCAATCGGCGAAATATGGTGTTCTGTGAAACAATTTTCAACTTCGAGTTGAGTTTCCGAAGCGTGAATAGTCAAGCGGAAATCCTCTTTTTTCATCTTCTCTGCAACGGTTTTCAAAATCTCTTTCGGCACAGTATAAATCGCATGCGGATCAAGCATAATTTCAACAAGTTCACTTTTGCCGCGGATTTTTTCAAGTTCAATATTGTTCTTGCGGTTCAACTCATTAAGTTCCGGGGTGGATTGGAGAAACATCTCGCCGACTGCGACACGAATACCCATCTCCTCTGCCGCCTTGGCAGTTTCGAGTTGGTGCCAATACATATCGCAAGCAAAGACCGTTCCGCTTTTGATCATCTCCAAAAAAGCCAATCGACTGCCGATATAAATATCTTTCGGGGTCAGTTTTGCTTCCAGCGGCCAAATATAGTTTTGAAGCCAATCAAAAAGTTCTTTATCGTCAGCATAACTGCGAAGCAAAGTCATTGCCGCATGGGTATGGGTATTATAAAACGGCGGCAAAATCGCCTTGTTGCTGCCGTCGATTACTTGTGCATCAGCCACATCAGTAATTGAGGGTGCAATTTTCTTAAAGCGTTTATTCTCAATTAAAACATCAGTTACCGCATTGTCAAGCAATACATTTTTTATCAAAATTTTTGCCATAAACTACCCCAAGAGTTTCACAAGTTTTTCTATTACAAAGAACAGAACTCCATTGAATATAAATGAGTCCAGCACATCGAAAACTCCCCCCATGCCGGGGATGATATTTCCGGAATCTTTTACCTTGCAGCAGCGTTTGATTGCCGACTCGGTCAAGTCGCCCAAAAAAGAACCGATTGCGAAAATCACCGAAGCAAGCAAACAGATTTTTAATGATTCCCAGGGGGCGCAGTTGTATTTCCAGAGGACATAACCTGCCGCAACTGAAAGCAAAATTCCGCCGATTGTGCCTTCATAAGACTTTTTCGGGCTGATTGTCGGAAGAATTTTATGATTTCCGCCGGGCAGAATAATATTTGAAGTCATACCGAAAACATATCCGCCGGTATCCATCATTTTGGTTGTCAAAATCAAGAAAAAGAGATTGATTGAATTCATATCGAAAAGAAATATCATCGGCACAAAGCAGACCAAGGCAAGCAAACTTCCCCCGACACTCATCATGCCTTTGGCAATGTAATCCATTCTGTCGTCTTCTTTAATTACCAGCATGCCGAAAAAGAAAATCATAAACATCCCACAGGCAAGTCCGATTCCCAAGTAGAGTTGACCGAATGCGATAAGTTCACAGAAAATCAAAATTACTATCGCCGAAAATCTGGGGAAAGATTTTGCACCGCCGTTTTGCAACATGGCAAGCAATTCATAAACCGAACCTGCCACCATAAGCGGAGCAATCAACTTAAAGACAACTTTACCGCCGACCCCGCCGAAAATCATATATCCCAAAAGTGCCAGCAATAACGGAAAACTGATAATTCTAAATTTAAACATTTTTTCTCCTTATTTTGTTAATTAATCATCTATATAATGTACATTAAAATTCACAAATATCAAGTTTTCAAAGCAAAAATCATAGATTTTCATTGTTTTTGCACCCAATACTCTTGTAATTTCAGCAAGAATATTTTTAAAAGTAATAGATAAACCCTTGTCGGTTCTTTTTAACTTGTCCGAGCTCATCAGACTATACAAGCGTTTATTGCCGTTAAACATCGTTTTTTAAACAACTTTCTATAAGACTGTGCAGTTTTTTATTTTTTTCATTTTTTTCAATTTTAATAATTGATTTTTCTGTGATATATAGTATATTAATTGCCAACGAGCTAAACATACTCAAATATTTTACAACAAACAAAAAGGAGGAATGTAAAATGAAATGTAATTTCTGTTCAAATGAAATCCCTGCAGGTTCAGTAAATTGCCCGGCATGCGGAGCTCCGGTGCCCACAGCTCAAGGTCAATATCAGCAAGTTCCGCCGACATATCAACCGCTTCACCCCAATTACCAAATTTTGAACCCGGCAAAAAGTCGTGTTGCATATATCCTTTTGGCTATTTTCGTCGGTGGGCTCGGCGTCCATAACTTCTACGCAGGTTATACAGGAAAAGGTGTTGCGCAGTTGCTCATCTCGATAATTTCTTGTGGAGCTTTGTCTTTCATCAGTTGGATCTGGGCTATTATTGAAGTTTGTACTGTTACAACTGATGCAGACGGAATCCCGATGGAATAATTTTTTTAAAAGTTCTATCAAGAACCTGAATTAAACCAATTCAGGTTCTTTTTTTATCCATAAAAACCACAAATTAAACACGAATAATTTTTGGCAACTTGATTGCAGTCCCAAAACATGCAGCAAGTACGCTATTAGGGGGAGACTTGCG
>JAZRSP010000382.1:0-4327 GCA_045651565.1 Victivallaceae bacterium
TGGCAGGTGCATTCCACGGTATCGGTGAACCTGAAACAGTGATCAATGTCGGTGTGTCCGGGCCGGGTGTGGTTGCTTCAGCCATCAGAAGAGCAGGGGATTGTTCGCTTAATGATTTAGCGGATTTGATTAAAAAAACTGCGTTCAAAATTACTCGTGTCGGTCAATTGGTCGCTTTCGAGGCGGCGAATAATTTGGGTGTGCCGTTCGGAATAGTGGATTTGTCGCTTGCCCCGACTCCGGCAATCGGTGACTCGGTGGCGTATATTCTGGAATCTATGGGTTTGGAACAGTGCGGCTGTCCCGGAACTACTGCGGCTTTGGCAATGCTCAATGACGCAGTAAAAAAAGGCGGTGTGATGGCTTCAAGTCAAGTCGGCGGCCTCTCCGGAGCATTTATTCCGGTTTCAGAAGATGCAGGCATGATTGCCGCGGCTAAAAGCGGAAGCTTGTCGATAGAAAAACTTGAAGCAATGACCGCAGTTTGTTCCGTCGGTTTGGATATGATTGCAATTCCTGGCGACACTCCGAGTGAAGTTATTTCAGGCATCATCGCCGATGAAATTGCAATCGGTGTGGTTAATAACAAAACTACTGCTGCCAGACTTATTCCTGCCTATAATTGCAAGGTCGGCGATACAATTGAGTTCGGCGGACTTCTGGGGGAAGCTCCGATCATGGCAGTTAAAACTCCATCACCTGCTAAATTTATTCGTCGTGGCGGCCATATCCCAGCCCCGATCCACAGCTTGAAGAATTAAAAATCTTTACGCTGTAAATATTGGAAAAATTAACTTGTTTTTAGGAAAAAAGCGGTTATATTATGTATGTATATTATAACAAAAGTTTTTAATGGAAGGACAGAACTTTTATGGCTGATATTAAATTGGAAAAAATTGAGAGCAATCTGCCCGTTATTGCGATTGTCGGTCGACCCAATGTGGGGAAATCGTCGATTTTTAATTCGATTATCGGAAGAAGATTATCTATCGTACATGAACAATCCGGTGTAACTCGTGACCGAGTGGTTTCGCCGGTGGTCAGAAATAATTGCCGTTACGAACTTATTGATACCGGCGGGTTGGGTACTCACGGTGCCAAAAGAAATATTGACATGTGGGACGAATGTATTGCTGAACAGGTTGAAACTGCTATCGAGGGGGCGGATGTATTAATTTTCGTAGTTAATGTGCAGGACGGAATTGTGGCACTTGATGAATCGGTCGCCAAGCAGATTAGAAGTTCAAATCTCCCTGTAATTGTTGCTGCCAACAAAGCCGATAACAAAATTTTGGCACAGCAGGCAGTTGAATTCAGTGCTTTGGGGTTTGATACAATTATTCCGGTATCTTCGCTCCACAGAAGCGGAATTGAGGAACTTTTTGCCGAGGCGGCGAAAAGAATTGACAAGTCAAAACTCGTCGAAGATGTCGAAACCGAAATCAAACCTTTGCGAATTGCCATTGCAGGCCGCCCGAATGTCGGGAAATCTTCACTTGTAAATGCTCTTTTGGGCGAAGAAAGAGTTATTGTCAGTGATCAGGCAGGAACTACTCGTGATGCGATTGATATTGATTTTAATATTATCGTGAATGGTGAAGAACGCCCTGCGGTTTTAATTGATACTGCCGGACTTCGCCGTCGCGGCAAAGTCGATACTGTGGTTGAATACTTCAGCACCATGCGAAGCGAAGCCGCAATAAATAATGCCGATTTGGTAATTTTTATGGTCGAAGCCAGCAAAGACGGCGTTACTGCCCAGGATAAAAAAATTGCCGCGATGATCAAAAAATCCGGTCGTGCCTGCATTATTGCCGCTAATAAACTTGACTTGTGCGATGCTGAAACCAAACGACAGGAACTTTTGGACGAACTTGAATACACACTTTACGGCATGAATTATGCTCCCGTAGTTTTTATGAGTGTCAAAGAACGCCGTAATATTGATGAATTATTGAATCAGATTATCGAATTATCTGAACTCTCCGGGATGAAAATTCCGACTTCACTGGTAAATAAGGTCGTTCTTGATGCTTACAAAAATCATACTCCGCCGGTAGTCAGTAATTCTCCGTTGAAAATCTATTATGCTTCAATGATAAAAACTCAACCGCCGACATTTTTGATTTTCGTCAATCAACCGAAATACTGTGCGGATAACTATTTGACATTTTTGCGTAATACCTTGCGTGAGGCATTTGACTTCTCCGGATCGCCGATTGAAATTGAACTTCGAGCAAGGCCCAAAAAGGTGATGTCTTTCCACACAGTCGCCAGAAATGCGCCGTCATCACGCCCGCAGGCGGAGAAAAAACGCAAGGCTCGTGAACGCAGTTTGGCTTCGGCAGGGAAACTCTCAAAAACTAAAAAAGCCCCGAAATCAGGTGTTGCAAACAAGCCGAACAGCAAGAAAGTCAATCGTAAAAAACTTTCACGCTCCCGTAAAGGTTAAATAAAATTAATTATTTGGAGATTTTACTATGTCGAATACAATTAAAAAAAATGGGCAGATTTTTACTCCAGAATTTTTGGTACATAACATACTAAATACAGCTGGCTATGTTAGTAGTATAAATATTTTAAAAAAACATTGTATTGATAATAGTTGTGGTAGTGGTGCTTTTTTAACGGAAATTGTTCACAGATATATTGTTGCATTTAATCAATATTCCAATGATAAGGATGAATTAAAAAAAGATTTAGAAACATTTATTCATGGAATAGAAAAAGATCCCGTTGCCTATAAAGAATGTCTTAATAATTTAAATACATTTGCAAAACAGTATGGAGTAAATGATGTTAAGTGGAACATTATATGTGGTGATGCTTTACAACAAGAACATTTTTATGGCTTAATGGATTTTGTTGTTGGCAACCCCCCATATGTACGAGTTCATAATTTAGATGAAACTTATTCAAATGTTAAACAATTTACATTTGCACAAAATGGAATGACTGATTTATTTTTGGTGTTTTTTGAACTTGGTTTTAAAATGCTTTCAAAAAAAGGTAAGCTTTGTTATATTACTCCTAGTTCATGGTTAAACAGTCTTGCTGGAAGTACATTAAGAAAATACATTAAAATTTATGGAAATTTAGTTAAATTAATTGATCTTGAACATTTTCAAGCATTTGATGCTACTACATATACGATAATTTCATTATTTGAAAATGGAATTAAGCGTGATAGTTTTATGTATGCAAAATTGGATCCTGAAACACTAAGCAATATTGAATTGCATAAATTAGCATATGAGGATTCATTTATAAACGATAATATTTATTTGACCTCTCCTGATATGCTAAAAAAAATAAAAACAATATATAATTATTCAACTTCAAAACGAGTAGTTGTAAAAAATGGATTCGCAACTTTGGCTGATAAAATTTTTATCAGAAATAAATTTCCATTTAATCGTTGGTTAATACCTGTTTTAAAGGCTTCGACAGGAGTTTGGTATCAAGCCTTTTTCCCATATAATCATAAAGGAAAGCCGTTAGCTCAGAAAGAAATTTTTTCAGATGAAAATGTAGCAGAATATTTAGAAAGCAATAAAGATTTATTACAAAAAGATAATGAAGATAATCAAAACTGGTATTTATATGGTAGGACACAAGCTCTATGTGATGTGTTTTATAATAAATATGCCATAAATACTTGTATAAAAGATATAGAGAGTATCAAATTAAATTATGTTCCCATGGGTGCAGGTGTTTATAGTGGATTATACATATTGTCAGACATACAGGACAATGAATTGAGGAATATTTTATGTTCTACAGATTTTATTGAGTATATAAAGGCTTTAAAAAAATATAAAAATGGCGGTTATTATACTTTTAACTCAAAAGATTTAGAACATTATTTAAACTATATGTTAGGAGTAAAAGAAATATTCTGTTTGGAAGCATAATATAATCATGAAAGGAGATAAAATATGGAGATAAATAATGAAAACTTTTTAAAGGTAATTAGCAAGTCTTTTAAGGAGTTTATTAAATCAGGAACTTCTCGAAGCACACAAAAATTAAAACCGCTTCATGGAGCTATTGCTAAAGATTTAGCAAGTATTTTAGGGAGTAACTATAAAATATTATCACAAGGCTATAAAACAGACAAAGAAGGTGAAATTGCCGGAAGATATATTAATAAAAAAGTTGATATAACAATTACTCAGGATGGCAAAGCAATAGGCGGTGTAGCAGTAAAATTTGTTATGCAAAATTATGCCCAAAATTCTAATAATTATTTTGAGAATATGCTTGGAGAAACAGCAAATATTCGCAGTAATAAATGTCCGTATTTTCAAATATTTATAATTTTAGA
>JAZRSP010000383.1:0-3387 GCA_045651565.1 Victivallaceae bacterium
CAGATTCAGGACATCATCGACTTACGGGATGAATATAAAAAACTCATCCAGACCATGCTGGACTATGAAAAATCCAAACCGGAAGATAAGCAGGACAAGACCCGTATTGCTGACTTGGAACGCAAGATGGTCGATGCTGACCGGGAAGCTGAACGTCGCATTGCCCAGGCAAAAGCCAATGCACAAGGTGATGTTTCTGATGCGGAACGGCAAGCTGCCGATATTGAACGGCGGTTACGGAGAGAACGGCAAAGTGAACTCGACAATGAGATTGAGGACATTATTGCCCTCCGTGATGAGTACAAGCAGTTGATCAAAACAATGTTGGACTTTGAGCGAGCAAAAGGCCATGACAAACAGGATCAGCAGAAAATTGCTGAACTTGAACGGAAACTTGCCGAAGCTGACAAAACCGCCCAAGAACGCATCGCTGCCGCCCGTGCGGAAGCAGCAAAACGGTTGCAGGAAGATGTTTCAAGCTATCAAAGTCGCTTCGATGATGCCGAAAAAGGTGTAAAAAAACGCCGAGCAGAGGAACGGCAGGATCGCAGTATTGACAACCTTTTGAAAAACAATAAGGGAGCCGGTATTGCCAAACTGCAACAGTTGATTGCTCAATACCGTAAAGCCGCTCAAGATGCCAAAGCACAGTTCCAACGGGAACTTCAAGCAGCACAGGCTGACGGCAGGATCGACAATGCAGAACGCCGCCGTTTGGACGATGCTCAAGGAGCCTTTACCGAAGCTGAATCAATGGTGGATAAGTACACACGCAGACTCCGACAGGCTCAAGACGGAACGCAGCAAGCCGCTCAAAAGAGTGACTACACCCGAACCATGGGCTCCTGGAGTGCCGATGAACTAAACGATATGCTTGGAGGCAGTAATTCTGAAGCCGCCCGAACTGCCAGTGCCACCGAACAGATGGTACGGCAGGGACGGGAAACTAATCGACTCCTTCGCCGGATGGATTCCGGAAACGGAGGAACTTTAACCTACAAATAACGGAGGACGTTATGGCAAAAGTGGAAATGGACTACAAGGAACACGTCAAGTCCATTGATAAGAACGGAAAGTACAAGTCAGTCGAAATCCGTTATATCGTGTTCGAAGCGGCGGATGAAGATACAGCATTGACAGCGGTTCTCGGAGTTGCCGCAAAAGAGTTGAATGAACTGCCGCTTGACTCCATCGAAATTGATGAAAGATGCGGTGACCAAACATTCAAAATCAACGCCCTGTATAAAACGGAGGATATTTCGTCCTCCGGGGGCGGTGATGACGATGATGACGATGAAGATCCCACCATCAGTTTTGATTGCGGTGGAGGTTCAAAACATCTGCTTTACAGTTTGGCCCAGAAAAAAGTGTTCGGGGATAAAGACCCCGGTGGAGCAATCGGGTGGAATGGAAAAACCGGGGATGACTGCGAAATCACCGGGGTGGACATCCCCACAGCCCAGCTTCGGGAAACCTACACTGTGCAGATGAGGGTGAGCAAACTCTCCACCAGCTACAAAAAGAAGGTTGCCGCATTGGTCGGCAAGGTCAACAGCGGAACTTTCAAAGGTTGGTCTGCAGGGGAAGTGATGTTTCTCGGTATGTGTTACTCCACTCCGGCAAAGAAAGCCAAAAAGGTTACAGTGACCTTTAACTTTGCCATACAGCCCAATGAATCCAAAGCCAAAGTCGGCGGCAAAAGCGTTTCAAAAAAAGGCTTTGAATACGTCTGGGCGATCAGCAAAACGGTAGCAAACAACGGAACACCAAAAATGCAGGTGGAAGGGATATATGTGGATCAAGTCTGCGAATATGCCTCTTTCAGCAGTTTGGGACTGTGAGGTGACAAATGGCATTTTTTCCGGATGTGAGCCGAGGACAGGAATTTACGCCCAATGCGCTCTTATCAAATAATGTCCGTCACCTCATCAATGCTCTCAATGGTTTTGCCGGGAAACCCATCTCGGCAACCGGGGGAATGATCCGCATTCAGGTGTATAACAACTCCGGCAGTACCATTTCTGCCGGAACTGCCGTTAACTTTTCAGACAGCGGTTCGCTTTGCGACAATGCAGTCCCAGCCGAACCGCTGACCGACCCGGCAAAGCCGTGGGGCGTTCTGGTAAATCAACTTGAATCCAAGGGAATCGGCAGTTGCATTATCTGCGGTCCGGCAACCGTCAAGGTTTCTGGGACTGGTGATTATGCCGCACCGACCAAGTCCAGCCCATCGACTTTCACGCGTGGTGCAACTGGTTCGCCGGTTATCTTTGCTTCTGACGGCAAAGCGGTCATTCTCTTGGGCGCGATCGCACAGGATGTGTATGAGGGTCCATTTGCCCTCTCTTACGATGCTGAAAACAAAAAGCTCAAGGTTGCGGCAGGCTACCTCAACCGCAATGGCGAATGGAAAGATGTCGCTGCTACCGAACTTTCTCCATCTTCGGGAACGATATGTGTTTGCACTACTCTCGGTGATGACGGAAAGTGGACGGAAGCAGAGGTTAAAATCTCTACTCCCGGACAGTATGCTTTCCCGATAGGAAGTTGCAAAGTTGATGGTGAATCCGTCACATTTTGTGCCTTCCGTGTGCCTGTGGCAATATTTATTGTCAGCGACGTCTGTTCCACTACAAATTGAGGTATTCTATGGCAGAAGAAAAAGAACTACCCAATATCTTGTGGCGGGATAAAAAGACCGGCAAGCATATCAAGACTGAAAAAAAAGGTCGTCTGGGGGGGGGTTGGGTGTGTCCCTGTTGTAGACCCAAGGTCATCGCCAGCAAGGTTACCAATGCCAGAACAGGACCGAAAGAATGGGATTTGCGCCCATACAAAAAGGAACGCGTCGGTCTGCCGGGAGCAAAATGGCGGCTTCGAGATGTGGGAGAAAGTCATCACAACAACCCCAATGCTTCCTGTTCTGGCTCTCACTATGGCGAAGGATGGATCAACGAAAAAGGTGTTTTGGTGGGGCTGCAAGATAAATTCACCTCCGGTTACTCCTACAACGGTTATATGGAACTGCAGATGGGGTGTGTCAGGGAAGATGGTTCTATCGAGTGGCCTTGCCCCAACGGATAAGGAGTTATGATGTTTCAATTTTCTGACAAAAGATTTACCCATATGCCCTTTGTTGCCCCCGATGAGGACGGCAATGCAAAAGAATTCTGCTGTATTCAGAATGACGGCTTATGGAAATTATATCACTTCACCGGGCAGAAATGGAATCGGCTGAAAACGCATCTGCCTGCAGATGCAACTGAGTGCGGTCCGTGTGCAGAATTTGCCGATGGCATCTGGCAGATATCTTTCATTGCCGGTGGTTGGCAAGGTGATCGCCGTTTTCGTTTGTACCGTATGTACGGCATAAACGGCGAGGTTGTA
>JAZRSP010000384.1:0-1136 GCA_045651565.1 Victivallaceae bacterium
CCGTTTTTATTATTGTTTATTTGTGGATAACAGGGATACCGTTTGAGTAGTACCAAAAGGGTCCGCTTTCGGCAGACGGTGTTTCGGAATAGAAATATATATTGGCATTGACAATGGCGTCGTTCCGGAATCCGATTTCGATTTTATTGAACTCTTCTTCGGTTCCCTCGTACAATACGTTTTGAACGGTGCTTTCGTCAAAAGCTTCGGCATTGATTTTGGTAATGCCTTTTCCGATAATAAAGTTGTGAATATTGATGCACATGAAATCACGCGCGGTCGGGTTTTCCGTGCCATGCAGAATGATGGTTTTTAGGGATTTTGGGATATGCTTATCCTGATCCCAAACATCAATTTCAGATCCGAAAAGACTGCCAAAACAGTCGGTGGAGTAGCTTGTGGATTTTGGGGAGGTAGAAATAAACGGAATGGTCAATGTAACCAACTTGTTACAGCCCTCTAGTACACCGGCGCCAATGGATACAGTGGAATCCGGGAAGGCAAAAGCCGTGAAAGTGTTGTTGGCAAATGCGCCGTATTCGATGGTCAAATCCAAATGTACTTTATGGAAATCGTAGTTTCCGCTCGCACCGTTAAATGCATTGAAACCAATTTTGGTAAGCGAACTTCCGAATGTGATTTTTTTGAATTTTGCATTTTCAAACGCATGTTGCGCAATGGTGGTGATCGAGTCGGGCAAAATCATTTCTTGGAATTGGGCATTTGCAAATGCGCGGTCGGGAATGGTAGTAATGCTCTCCGGAAAGATGAGCGTTTCGAATTTTGCTCCGAACCAATGGCCCAATGTGGTCACAGATGTTTGGGAAAGGTCCAAAGTTTTCAGGTTTTGACAACCGTGAAAAGCACCGTAGTTGATGGCTTTCAAATTTTTGCTGAAAACAATATTTTGAATTCCGCTTGCATAAAAACTCTCGTTCATAAAAACTTGGATGGTGTCCAGATTATGCACAGAGTTTACACTTCTGCATTCGGTGAGCTTTTTGCAGTTTCTGAATGCTTTTTCGCCAATTTCAATCAGCGAATCGGTGTAGAGCACCGAAGTAAGAGAGGTGCAATTGTCAAAGGCGAATTGTTCAATTTCGGCAACGTCGCACAACTTTACCCATTGCAGAGCA
>JAZRSP010000385.1:0-2724 GCA_045651565.1 Victivallaceae bacterium
GAAAATAGGTTGATTGCAGACTTTTTCGGTGGCAGCGGTGTTGCTGCGGCGGTTGCAAATAAGTTGGGACGGCGTTTTATTCATTGTGACATTGGCATCAATTCCATCCAAACTACCCGCGACCGATTGTTGGCAGATAAAGCTGAATTTGATGTATTGGAAATCAAAGACGGCGTGTCTCTCTACCGTAATCCGCAGCAGACTATGGATAAAATCAAATCATTGATCCCTGGTCTGCGTAATGAGGATTCTCTGGATTCATTCTGGGAAGGTGCGATTTTTGATAGCAAACTTGGCATGGTTCCTGTTTATGTACCGAATTTGATGGACAGCAGCACCAAATTGCTGGATGTAGTTTTGATGAATCGCATTATCAATGAGGCAATTCCAGATCTTGACAATACCGTCAAAAAAGTCATTGTTTACTATGTGGATATTTCTGATTCGGAAGAAATCCGCAACTTTATCAAAAATGACAACTCTACCGATAAAGAAATTGAGTTACGGGATTTGAAAGAGGTTCTGGACGATGTCGTAGCCGAAGATTACGCCGAATTTTCCTGTCATCAAATGCAGAAGGGATTATTTGCCGGATACCGCATCGAAATCAACAAATTTGCCAGCGATCGGGTTTATGACAAAATCCACGCCTATAACGAAAAAGGCATTGCTAATACCAGTGCAAAGAAAAAGTTTACACCGATCACCATCAGTGATACTGGTTTGGAACTCATTGAATTTCTCTCCGTTGACTGTACTTCTGCCGACGGCATTTGGCACTCCGACAGCGAAATAAAAATCGACAAACTCGGTTATGTCATCCGCAACGGAGAAAAGACCAAAGAATTCTGGGATGGTATCATTACCAGCGACAAACAACCATTGCGCTTGAAAATCCGCAACATCTGCGGCGATGAAACCGTGTGGAAGATCGCGGAGGAATAAGTGATGAATTCAGGAGTACCATACGAGCTGTTTGTGCAAAAGATTCAACAAGCTATTATCGATTCGGAACTTTATGCTGAACAAAAAAATATAGTTGTTGAACATGATAAAAAATTGATTGACAGATGTGGTATTGAACGTCAATTTGATTTATATTGGGAGTATGAGCTCGGTGGTTTGGTCTATAAAAATATTGTTGAATGCAAAGATTTTGAAAATGGCGTGCCTATTGATAAACTAGATGCATTAATTGGCAAGATGCATGACTTCCCTGGGATTAGACCAATTATTGCAACACGTGTTAAATATCAATCTGGAACGATAAAAAAAGCGATAGACAACAATATTGATATTATTATTGTGAGAGAAGAAGATATTGAAAAAGATTGGACATCTTCAGACGGAACTCCCCTTATGCGGAGTATAAATTTTCAGATTCAATGCGTAAGCAGACTAAAGATATTATCTGTTAATATGGGAATAGATAAAGAGTGGGTAGAACGTGAACACATTTCGCCTCCATCCTCTACTCTTATTCTCCCCACAGAAGTTTTTTTGGAAAAATCTGGTCAACCTTCTATTACTCTTCAAGAATATATCGAAAAAAATCACAATGGAGGAGATTCTTTAGGAGAAGAACATATTCATAAAGAATCATTTGATGATGCTTTTATTGTTTATTCAGAAACATTACGATTAAAATTAAAAGGATTTGAAATAAAATACATCATTCCCAAACCGTTGGAATATAGATTTACAATATCTCCTGAAGTAACAGGTGTGGTAGAGTACTTAAATCAAGAGAAGAAAAAAATGATTTTTAACGAATTTGACAATTTGCGAGTAAAAGATTGGCAGTGATTGAACAAACACGCCTGTGTATATTTGAGTTGACAGGATAAAACTTTGTGAAATACGACTAATTTGATTTGTATCTGCAGACTATGTTAAGATAAAAACGACAGCCATTCTGTAAGCATTATCAATAAATATTGCCCCCTCTGATCCTTCGGGATCGGGCGGGGATACTATCCGCGGGCATAGGCAATAATAATTGCAATGACGATAAGAAAAATCACAAATCCGCAGCCTCCCACGATTACCGGACTTTTGGTCAAAGGCTGACCGCCCTGCTGGCGCTGGGTGTTTTCCAGATCGTTATAGATCACGGCTGCAATTATAATGAAAAAAATTAATCCAAGCATCACTGTTACTCCCTGCTTCAATATATCACTGCTTTCATACAATGTCAAATCTGACCAATCAAATTTTACACTGTTTGAACGCCGAGCGGCTGAACAGGAATGAATTATTGCAGATATATCACAATTCTGTTGATTTTCTGCAGAAAAAATTTGCAATTCCTTAAACTGGTATTATGTTAATGTAATCGGATAATTTGAAAGGAGTGTACAATGCTTATCGATGCCCATGCTCATATTTATGAATATCTCCGCCCCTATGGTCCATTCGGTGAAGGCAGAGCCGTCGGCAAAGGGCGTTTGCGCTGGCCTGACGGTACTGAAGAACAGTTTTTCCCGCCTGAATACGGCGACTTCGGTTTTTCGGCAGAAGCTCTGCTCAAAGTAATGGATGAAAACGGCATTGATAAAGCCCTGCTGCTTCAAGCTCAAAATTACGGCTATCAGAACGACTATATCTTTGAAACTGTTGCAAAATATCCGAACCGCTTCACTGGATGCTGTATCTTTGATCCTTACGGCAGACGGGCCTTGGAGCTTTTTCGCTGTTTCGTAGAAGAAAAAGGAATAAAAATAG
>JAZRSP010000386.1:0-19479 GCA_045651565.1 Victivallaceae bacterium
CTTTGCCGCACTTGGGACAAACCGGAGCGGTCAATTTGCAGCCGCATTCCGGACAGAACTTGCCTTTCGGAACATTTTTGCCACATTCTGGGCAAGTAATTGTGCTGCTGTCAGCTTCTACACATTTAGTACCGCATTCCGGGCAGAATTTAGCAGTTGCTGCCAAAGCTGCTCCACATGAAGCACACTCCTTGGTTGCATTAACTGTTGTCGCAGCATTAACTGCTGCCGCAGTCATCGCCGCTGCCGCCATAGGCTGCTGAACATTGTCCAACGCAGTTCCGACGATATTTCCAACACTGTTTCCAACTGCACCGCCGATACCGCTGATCATGCCCATACCGATACCCATATTAGCGAGTTGACCAGTTGCTTCGTTATCAGCGAAACGCTCTGCAACGTCAAAACGGCGTTCATCCTGATAGGTATAACCCTCGAGAGAACGCTTACGGGCGATACCCTCTGCCTCAATAACCATCTGCTGGGCTTTGGTCTGCTGTTCAATCAAGCCGACCTGCTGGCGAAGTTTGGCTTCTGCCACATCAGCATACTGGCGGAAGTGAAGTTCTTTGAAACGGCGATAATCTTTGTTATCTTCGGGCTTAATGATATTTGTAACAAAAAATGCTTCCAGACTTACACCGTAATCAAGATAGTCATCGCGCAATTTTTCGCCGATTGCAACAGAGATTGTTTCCAAATATTCGTCAATTTCAAAAATATTGATTTTTTCTTTTTTGATTAAGGCAACGATATGATTTTTTACTCTGACCTGCAAGAAGTTTCTCAATTTTTCAACTAATTGCTCTTGGGTAAAAATCTTTTCAGTACCGAGGACTTTTATCAAAAGCTGACGGGGATTTGACAACTTCAAATTCATCTCACCGCATGCACCGAGCTGGATCGGGAAACCGTAGGTAGGTGCGACAAATTCCATTTTGGAACTGGTTCCCCACTTAATTGCCAATTGTTCGGTTTTGTTTATAAAATAAACTTCACAATGGAAAGGAGTCTGATCTCCGGTAACTTTGTTAAAAATCTTGCTCGCAATCGGCATGTTTTGAGTAGTCAATGTATGACGACCCGGCCCGAATGAATCCAAAGCCTGACCATTCAAAAAGAATACCGCTTCCTGCGATTCATGGACAATCAACTGAGCTCCGGTATAAAAATTCTCCAAAGGATGCTTCCAAATAAAGCATTGATTACTCATGTCACACTGAATGACTGAAACAAAATTTTCCATTTTTTTACCCTTTCAACTTATAAATTACAACATCTGTTATCTAAAAACATATACACTTTCGATTAATATACATGCGTAAAATATATTTTGCAAGTAATAATTAATATTTTTTTTGATATTTTTATTAAAAATAAAAACAGGCGCAAAATTACAATACGCCTGTAATATTTAAAAAATGGAAATGGTTATTTTTTAGGAAAATTGCGCCGGATATAATCTTCGGCTTCCGCTTGATTTTTTAACTCACCATTAAGTTGAGCATCATAAACTTCGCTCAAAATCTTACTGAAAACCTCACTCGGTTTATATCCCATTCGCAATAAATCACGCCCCATGATAAAAGGTGCTGGCAGACTTATATTGCCCTGCAAAGCAATAATTTTTGATAACAAAGCGTGAAAACTACTCATATCTGCATGACAGGAGATACAGTCAATTCGATTAAGTTCCAGCTCCAAACTGAAATTTTTGTCGTCGATTATTTTTAAAACTTTCGCCTCTTTCATCTGTGGAATATTGGCAAACCGCATGTGATTGACAATTGCTTTGGTGATGCGCACGATTGAGTCATTGGGAAAACGCAATCGGGTCATTAATTTCTCCGCCATAGCGGCACCGACAACTTCATGAGAATAGAAATGTATACCCTTTTCATCGACAGAAAAAGTTGCCTTTTTCCCTATATCGTGCAGCAAAACACTCCAAATTAGATTCAAATTCGGCAGAGCCACATGATTCAACATAATCATTGTATGCTCAAAAACATCTCCCTCCGGATGAAATTTCGGATTCTGCTCCACTCCGGATAACTCTGCAACTTCCGGGAGAACATACTGCATGATTGAACTAGCAAGAAGAAGTCGCATAGTTTTTTCGCGATTCTTGTCAAGCAGCATCATATCAAGTTCTGTTATTACTCTTTCGACGGAAATTTCACTGCATTTACTGCTCAATTTTTTAATTGCTTCAAATGCTTCCTTGTCTATGTCGAAACCCAAATTGCCTGCGAAACGAATTGCTCGCAACATTCTTAAATAATCTTCAGAAAATCTCTTTTCCGCCTCTCCAACAGTACGAATTATGCCTTTTTGCAAATCCTCATAGCCATTATGATAATCGATTACTTCTTCTTTGAAAACATCAAAAAGCATTGCATTAACCGTAAAATCCCGCCGTAAGCTATCAACTTCAAAATTTTCTGTAAACATAACCTCTTCAGGATGTCTGCCGTCCATGTAATTTCTCTCTGCTCGGCAACTTGCAATTTCGTAATGATAATCGCCTTCTTTGACAATAACCACCCCGAAAGCCGCTCCAACCTTTTGAGCCGCAGGGAAAATTTTTAAGACCATATCAATATCGCAATTTGAAACTATATCAATATCTTTTATTTTTTTATGCAAAAGCAGATTTCTGACTCCGCCTCCGACAATATAAGCGTCTTTGCCGTGGCGTCTGATTTCTGCAATTA
The DNA here is from genome assembly GCA_045651565.1 of Victivallaceae bacterium. Classification (GTDB taxonomy): domain Bacteria; phylum Verrucomicrobiota; class Lentisphaeria; order Victivallales; family Victivallaceae; genus RGIG5270. The sequence continues at coordinate 2,718 of JAZRSP010000386.1, forward strand.
TTCTTTTTGCCCCCTCAAAAATTAAAGTTTCGGGGCATTTGAATTTAAATTTTTTCATTAAAATTTCTCCAATTTACCAACTCCGGTAAAAATAATATTACACTCTATGTCATTAATTGACAATTTCAGTAACTTTGCCAAAACACTTCGATACAATTCAAGCTGCCGTTTGTAATTTTGAAGTTTCAAGTCGTAACTTTCTTCATCGACAATACTGCTCTTGTAGTCAATCAATTCTGCCCGAACTATCGAACCTTTTTCATCACGCATCAAGTTGACACGGTCAAAACATCCGCTGATCCAGCCGTCATTCAAAATACAATCAAACTTTTTCTCAATCCAGACATCATCGGAATTATCTGAACTCAAAAGTTCTTGAATTTCACGATTTTTTATGCAATTAAAAACATGTAATTTTACTTCATCTTCCGTATTTTGCGGCACCTCAAACTTGCTGATATCGATAATTTGTGCGAAAAGTTCATGCACCTTGTCCCCCAAAAGACTGCCTATTTTTTCATTCGGCAAATTAAAATACAAAGTTCTTTTCGCTAAATCGGTTTCATCATCTAGTTTAGATGGATTAAATCTTTTTCTTCGGAGATTACCGCCGATTTTTTCAGTTTCTGCGAAGCTGAAATCAAACTTTTTCGGAGTAATTTTTTCGCCGACTTTCCACTCTTCACTGCCGATTAAAGCAAATCGGTCAAAATCGTATCCGCCATCACTGTTCTCAAAAGCACTTCTGATAAAATCAGATATTTTGCATCCGTTTTTTTTCGGTAGTGCAGGCAAAATCACATACATACCATATTTAGCACGAGTCATCGCCACATAAGCCACACACAAATCCTCAAAACAATTTTCTGTCAACTTGTCCTGCATGAAGTTCTTTAAACGCTCATCTGCTGCCAAAACTGTCTCCATGGGATAGAAAAGATTTTGATTTTCCGTATCCAATAAGTACGATGTATGACGGAAATCCAATTTGGAAATATCTTTACTGTCCTGCAATCTGGAAGTCGCATCAACCGCATAAAAACAAAAGTCAAAAGTCAAGCCTTTGGAATGAAAAATAGTCATAACTCGGATTTTGCCTGCGTAAGTGATGTTTTTCAACTTTCTGCTCTGGATAAATTTCTCGAACTCTATGGCATCGCAACAAGCATTGTGATTAGCAAAATCTTTCGCTGCGCTCAATAAATTATTGATATTGTCCAGAGTCAAAAAGTTATAAATATCTTCTGCTTCATCAGTGCTGTGCAATGTATGAAGTTTTTTCAAGCGGTCGATAAATTTTCTAACCATGAAATAGATACCTTTGTTGCTCAACTCCTCATTAAGTTCTCGCAATTCCACATCGTTTTTTGGCACCAAATGGCGTACCGCCATGTCCATAGAAGCAACTTCTCTATGTACCGTCGAAGCCGGATGCTGTAAATAAATCAACAAAGCAACAATTGCAGTTAAAAATTTATCATCGGCAATAGTTTCATCACCCTCCCAAATCACTTTGTTTTTCAATTCAGGATAGTTTGCAGTTAATTGTTTTGCCAAATCGATACCCTCATTTTTTCTTCGCACCAGAATAGCACAGGTATAATCTTTCTCTACAATCTGCAGCTCTTTAATTTTCTTATAAATTGCTTCTGCATAAGAAGTTGTATCATCAAGTTCAATACATCTGAAATCACTTTTGTAATTTTTGGCCGAAACATGTTTTTCAAAAATTTCCTTCCATGCCTTTGCAGTGTCGGCAACCACTATACCACCGGCACAGACTCTTTCTCCGTCAAAAATATGATTAATGGCATTGCAGATGTTTTCTCCATAACGGTATGAATTATCCAATGGCGCAGTTGCCAAATCCATATTGTCGATTACTTCCCCGAAAAGTTTTCTGTCCCCTGCTCTCCATGAATAAATTGCCTGCTTGGTATCGCCAACTAAAAATAAACTTCTATTCTCTTCCGAATTGCAGTCGCCGACCATGTTTTCCAAAACTTTCCACTGCATTCTGGAAGTATCCTGAAATTCATCCACCAGCCAATGCGCACAACGATTATTCATCCGATAGGCAATATCCATATTCCAATCATTATTGCTGTTGCCGAGCAACTTCGGCAAATCACTAAACGTTATATAGCCATTGCGATAAAATTCCTCATGATACAATCGCAAATATTCGTCATAAATTCGACAAATACCTTCTGCTCTTATGGCACTTTGGGTAATCATCAAATCTTTTGCAAGTTCAAAAATACTTTTCAGTTGCTTTCTTACCGGGTCGAAATTCCAACCTCTCTTGTACCCATCAACTTCGCCACCATTGCAAAACTCTTCCCAATAGTTAAAGAAAACTCCCAAAGTTTTCTGTACGGAAGACGAAAAAACAGTTTTAACTGTCAATTTTTCATTAACAATTTTATCCAAAACCTCACTCAATGACGCTTTGACTTTGCTTGATTCATGATAATTTTTTGCATTTTTTTCAAAATATTCATCACACTCGTCGTATGCAGCTTTTAAAAGATTCTGTCTTTTACAAATTTTCTCATCGGTCAATCTATCAGCATACGGCATATAGCAAAAATCCGGATGCATAACATACAAATCATCCATCATGCCGATAATTTCCTGCAACAATTCCAGAGTGCTTTTAGCCTTTTCTCCGGTCGAAGCCAATTCACAACTTACCCGCAAATTCTCCAATTCATCTTTGTTCTGAATACGAGTGAATAATTTACGCACAATTTTTTCTTTTAAATGCTGTTCCAATCCGGCATCCACAATCGTACAGTTCCCCGGCAAACCGAGTTCAAAAGGGAAACTCTGCACAACCGAATTCATAAAACTGTCGATCGTGCTTATTTTGATGATACTCATATTGTAGAGAAGATATTTCAAAATTTCAATTAAATCTTCTTTGCCGACCTCCGGCACATTAAATTTTTTAAGCGAAGAATTCAATTCAGCATAACTCTCCTGTTTCAAAGTTGAGTATACATGCTTCAATAAGTTCGTATAAATCTCCGCAGTTGCCGCTTTGGTAAAAGTCATCGTATTAGCAGAACGGAAGAAATTCTCAACCTCATTTTTCTGCTTGATAATCATTGCCAAAAGCCGCAATGTCATATAGTAAGTTTTTCCGCAACCGGCGGAGGCTTTTATTGCTTCAGATTCGATAAATTCAGTCATTTTTTCCTCCTTTGTTGCATTCCTCAAAATCTTCAAAAGTCACATTGCCCAACATGGTCAGAACATCTGCCTTGTACTGTGACTTTAAGTTCAGCGGTAAGAATTTCTGTTCCACGAAAACTCTGTCGCACACCCGACGCATAATTTCCTCTGCATCACTCACAAAAGCAGAACACTCATCAAATGTTTTTATGCCACTCACATCACGATTCACTGCCAGGCAAAAATAAGCAACTCTGATTTCACAATTTTCTGTATCGAAATCGGGCAGTAAATTCTTTTTCACTATCGCATAGTACAAAGGCAATTGTACATCTTTAAAATAGTAGTTATCACACTTTGACAACTGCTTTTTCGCAATCTCCGGAACAGAGAAATTCTGCCAATCAAACTCGTCTCCGCGAGATTTTTTTATTCCGCTAATATGTGAACTAAAAGGTTCCTTTTCTTTGATTGTCGTTTTGTAATCAAACAACTGAATAACCTTGCGTCCATTCTCATAAAAAGTATCAACTCTATCAATTTTACCGCTGAATATGATATTTTCATAGTTCTCTTCATTGAGGCTAAAAAACTCATTCAAAGGCACTTTGAAAGGAATTTCTGTCATCGTTTTCAATTGGCTTTTTCCCTGCATATATTCAATTTGATAAAAAATAAAGTTCTGCAAAATTTTCTTCATATTTTCCATTTGAATATCAATCAAAGCATTATTGTATCTGCCCAAATATTTAAAAATTGTCGCCGTCAATTGCTCGCTAAAAAAACCGTTCCAAGTTTCAACAGGCATTTTGTAAATATCTTTTTGGACGAATTTCTCCAAAATCTCATGAATAATAGTACCCTGATTAAGGAAATCTAATTCCAAATTTCTGTCATTAACTTTTTCCAATCTGCCAGTTTGCTGCAAATAAAACTTAAACGGGCAATCAAGGTAAGTTTTCATTCCTGAAACGCTGATAGTTTTCTTGGTATATTCATCAATATTTAACTGATATTTAAAGTATTTTTTTCCTAATTCGACACTATTGGATTCCACTTCATCATGCAGTTGCTTTTCAAAAATCAGCGAAGCAGCATTTACCAGTTTATCATTCGGCAAGTAAAAAAGCAATCTTGCCGCTTTCAACTCATTTCCGCCATTATCACTATTGGCAACCATAATTCCAAGTTCGTGAGATTTATTGAGCGCATAGAAGCGGTAAATATCCGCCGCATGCCGTTCTTTTTGGGCAGTGAATCCGAGCAATTCTCTAGTTTTTTCCGGAATAAACATATTATTTGATTCGACACAATTAAAATTTTCTTCATTCATGCCTGCAATCAAAAGTTTTTTGTCATTAACCCATGAGAGCTCCAAAAAACCTGCCAAATTAATAACTTCTCCGTTATCCCCTTTGAACTCCAAAGTCTTTTCCCGTACTGAAAATTCAAAAAGTTTAAGTTTCAGTTCCTCATCTTTGATTTTATCAAATTCGACAATCATTTTTTTGAGTTCATTAAGTTCCATTTCCGACTTGTCATAATCCACTGTTTCCAAGTCATTTTCAGCACCGATTTCACTCAAAACCTGCCAAGTTTCAAGCAACTTATTGTCGCTTGATTTTACCATTTTTTGCCATGATGAAATGGTATTTAAAACCTCTATAATCACTGATTTTTCATCTGCAGATTTATCGGCAAAAAATCTCAAATTATCAAAAGAATCAAGCAAATGTTCCGCTTGCAAAGTATCAAGAATCTGCAAAAATTTCTGATAATGGAAGTTTTCGATTTTTTTCGCAAAGTAGTTACTTACCAACCCATTGCGGCAAAGTGCTGCAATTTGCTCAAAACTGATAAAATTACTATCAAGTGCCAAAAGTTCCATAAATAATTTAGTCCAGGGACACTTGCTCAAAATTCCACTCTCCGGAGCATAAATTCCAATTGTTTTTTGCGGATTTCTCTCATTATACTCTTCGGTCAAAAATTCGAGATAGTTACCGATTTCTGCTGACAAAACCCCGATACAGGACGGCAAATTATCAATATTTTTCCGGATGATTTTGAAAATTTTATTTGCCATATCAATCGGTTTATCATAGACCCTTACTTGTTTTTCAAAGTCCAAATCGAGCTTAAATTCCTTAATTTTATCAACTCGCACATGCCCGTATTCATCAAAAAATCCAAGTTCTTCATTGCTGACATTCAAATAGAGTTCAATCTCACAACCTTGCAAATTTTCCAGAACCTTTATGACACTATTTTTTAACTCACAACAATCTAAAAATATAATTTTCTTTATCTCTTTATTGTCGAGTTCAGTTCGATGAATATTGTGCAGAATCAAATCGGCTTCATCGCAAAAATTATCACCTTTCAACTCCATATACAACTTCTCATAGCCGAGAAATTCCTGAAATCTACTGTTTCGCTCGCCCTCCATATCCCAGGCGAGATCTTTGTAATTTTCATATAACTCCGCACAAGACATTCCCTTTTCCAAAGCGACATCTTTTCGCAGGCGCTGAAACATCTTGCAAACGCCAAGTTTCCAAGCACTGTTATTACTATTTTTTTCCCAAATGGAATTTTTGAAAATTCCGTTATCATCTTTGCGGTAAGCACTATCTAAAACTTGATACCAAATTTCCGCAATTTCACCTTGATTCAAAACGGTTTTTCCCTCAATTGTGCTATACAAAAAATATTCCGGCAAAACCGTATTAAGCGACAAAACCCCGCCGTGTTCTTCAAAAACCTCCGCAATTTTTTCTCTGAAAATACGAGAGGCTTCTTTGGTCGGCAAAACGAAAAGGCATGAAGAAAAATCAATAATTCCATCCAAGTTTGTCAAACTTTGAACTTCAACTAAATTTTTTACTAAATCGACAATGCTGTCTAAAAGTGTCTGATAGTTATCTTTACTTTTTTGCAATGCTTTAACTTTCATACATCCTCCTCCAAAAATTTCTGCTTAAAATTGTTAATTATTATCACAATTAAATACTAACAAAAAAATTTCAAAAGTAAATTATTTTTGTAAGTTCTGCAAAAATTTTTCTAAATTAAATAATCAAATCGGTTTTAAGAGAAACAGTAAAACTGTTATTATTTCCTGCTTTTCTTAAATTGAGATAATTCTGCACTTCGCTCTGGAACATGATATAAGGCTGTCTGAGCATACCAACACCGGGATAATTAGCAAGTTCCGGAATATAATCAAATGTCAGCAGTTTAAAATCCTTGCCGGGCTGAAGATTGTAATTTTTAGCGCAAATCATCAACGGCACAACCAAATCTTCATTCATCACAAAAATTGCTTTCGGTTTTTTGTACCCGCCGAATAATCTTCTGCCGACTTCGGAAATTTCTTCCGGTTTATCCACAAATTTACGAATCAAATTCCATTTAGTCGGCAAACTTGCCCCCAAATCAATACAGGATTGATAGAAAGCAATAATTCGATCATGCAGATACGGAACAACTGTTGACGGTTCACGACTGACAAAGGCAATCTCTCTACCGCCCTCAATCAGTAGCCATGACAAACCCTCGTGTATACTTGAATAAGATTCTGTACGGATATAATCAAACCCTTGATAATTGCGATTGATCAAAAGCAAAGGAACATTATGAGCTTTTATATAATTCAAATAATATATATGCTCGTATGCAGGCATAAGCCAAATAATAATTCCATTAGGTTCAACCAAACGATCTATATCGCGATTAATATACTGCGGTTGAAACCACAAAATCGGCTCATGGGTCAATACTTCACCCAAAAAGAAATAAGTCGGGTCGGAACTTCTTACATCATAATACGAAATAACTCTTATCTCTTTAATCTCTTCGGGAGTGGGATTAGCAGATACAAAAACCGTACCGCTGCCTTTTACACTACGCAAATACCCCTGTGCCGTTAATTTACTTACGACTTTTTCCACAATTGTCCTTGAGCAATTATGGCGGATAGCCAATTGATTTCTTGACGGAATTTTCTCTCCGCTGACATACTTACCTGATACAAACTCATCTAGCAAAAATTTTTCAAGTTCTTTTGTTTTATTCCACATGGCATAATCCTTTCGTTTTTGATTAATATAATACAAGAATACAACTTGTCAAGTCTGCATATAAAGATTTTTTCTAAATATTTCATATAAAATACAAGTAGACAACTTTTTTTCATAAAAAACAAAAAAAATATTCGCAATAACGCTAAAAGTTATTATATTATTAGTAAAGTTATTTTTTATCAATTATATGAAAATATTAAAGGAACTATAAAAATGAAATTACAGGACAAGGTTGCAGTAGTTACCGGTGGTGGCGGAATTTTGTGCAGCGTCATGGCGAAAGCTCTTGCGAAAGCCGGAGCAAAAGTGGCGATTTTGGATTTAAAGGTTGAAGTTGCTCAAAAAGTTGCAGATGAAATCAATTCAAATGGTGGTCAGGCAATTGCAGTTGTTGCCAATGTTTTAGATCTTGAAAGTTTGAAAAATGCCGAAAAAATTGTAACCGAAACTCTCGGTTCTTGTGATATTTTAGTTAATGGTGCAGGTGGTAACAACCCCAAAGGCACAACTTCCAAAGAGTATCTTTTCCCGGAAGATTTACAAAATAAAATTGAAGGAGTCACCACCTTTTTTGACCTTGACATGAATGGTGTTGGATTTGTTTTTAACTTGAATTTTTTGGGAACACTTCTTACATGTCAAGCCTTTTGCCGTTCCATGGCGGAGAAGCAGAATGGTTGTGTAATTAATATTTCAAGCATGAATGCCTTTACTCCTTTGACCAAAATCCCAGCATACAGCGGTGCAAAAGCGGCAATCAGCAATTTTACTCAATGGCTGGCAGTCCACTTCTCCAAGGTCGGAATCAGGGTCAATGCGATTGCGCCCGGCTTTTTCTTAACTGAACAAAACCGCACACTTTTGACCAATGCGGACGGAAGTTTAACTCCCCGTGGAGAAACCATTCTCGCCCATACTCCCATGGGCAGATTCGGCAAACCCGAAGATTTGAATAGTGCTTTGCTTTTCCTTTGCGATGAGGATTCAAGTTTCGTTAATGGCATCGTGCTTCCGGTTGACGGGGCATTTTCAGCATTTTCAGGAGTGTAATTATGGCTTATAATATGGAACAGACCTTTCGCTGGTATGGCGAAAAAGACCCGGTGTCATTGGAGTTTGTCCGCCAAACCGGCGCAACAGGTGTAGTATCAAGTTTGCACCATATTCCTTATGGTGAAGTCTGGACGATTGAGGAGATACAAAAACATCAGAAAACTATCGAAAATGCAGGCTTAACTTGGAGTGTAGTTGAGAGTTTGCCCGTCCATGAAGATATTAAAACGGCAAGCGGACGCTACTTGGAGTATATCGAAAATTACAAGATAAGTTTGCGTAATTTGGGAGCATGCGGCATCAAGGTTATCACTTATAATTTTATGCCTGTACTTGATTGGATCAGAACCGATTTAAGATATAAACTTCCCGACGGCTCGGAGGCATTGTACTTCAATCAGGCACAGTTTGCCGCTTTTGAAGTATTTATCCTCAAACGCGAGGGTGCGGAGCAAGATTACACACCCGAAAAACTCGCCGAAGCCAAAGATTTTTTTGAGAGCATGAGCGATGAGGAAGTTAAAAAATTTACCGCAAATTTAATTGATAACTTTCCCGGATTTAAGGGAGTAACTTTGGACGATGTCAGAAATATGTTGGCTAAATACAAAAATCTGACTCGTGAAAACTTGGAAAACAACTTGAAGTTTTTTCTCTCCGAAGTCTGCCCGGTTGCCGAAGAAGCCGGTTGTATTATGGTAATTCACCCCGATGACCCGCCGTATTCAATTTTGGGACTTCCGAGAATTTTCAGTGATATTAATGATGTCAGAAATCTCCTGAAAATGGTCGATTCGCCGGCAAATGGAATTTGCTTCTGCTCCGGAAGTTTCAGCGGCAGATTGGATAATAATGTGGTTGAAATGTTTAAAGAGTGCGCCGATAGAGTCGGATTTGTCCATTTAAGAAGCACCCAGCATGACGGCAAAGGTAACTTTTTTGAGGCAAACCACTTGGAGGGAAGCGTCGATATGTATAATTTAGTTAAAGCCATTATCGACGAGCAAATCCGCCGCAAAACAGCAGGTCGTACCGATTGGCGTCTACCTTTCCGCCCTGACCACGGCCATACCATGCTTGATGATTTAACTAAACCGCCATGCCCAAATCCGGGATATACTGCAATCGGCAGACTTAAAGGATTGGCAGAAATCCGCGGTGTTGAATATGCAATTTTAAGATCTATGGAGGAAAAATAATTATGGATTATGTAAAATTCGGTATTATCGGTATCGGGAATATGGGTTCAACCCATGTCAAATTTATCGGAGAACTCAAAAATGCTAAATTGACAGCAGTTTGCGATATTAACCCCAAAGCATTTGACCGTATTGCAGAAGATGTCAGAAAAAATTTAACTTTATTTACTGATACAGATAAATTTTTTGCGGAAGCAGATATTGATGCAGTTTTGATTGCAGTTCCGCACTATGATCATGTGAATTTGGCAATCAAGGCGATGGAAGCAGGCAAACACATCATTGTCGAAAAACCGATTTCAGTTCATAAACTTGAAGCAGAACGCCTGATTGAAGAGGCTAAAGAATATCCGCACTTGAAAAAATCTCTTATGTTCAATCAGAGAACTATTGTCGCTCACAAGAAAATCAAACAATTAATCGATAACGGTGAATTGGGAAAAATCCGTCGCGTTAATTGGATTATTACTGATTGGTTCCGTTCACAGAAATATTATGATTCAGGTGATTGGCGTGCAAGCTGGCGTGGCGAAGGCGGCGGCGTACTTATCAATCAATGTCCGCACCAGCTCGACTTGATGCAGTGGTTTTTCGGCATGCCGAGCAAAGTTCGTGCAGCAGTAAAATTCGGCAAATACCATGATATTGAAGTCGAAGATGAAGTCAATGCCTACTTGGAATATGCAGACGGCAAAGTCGGTAACTTTATCGCTTCGACCGGAGAAATGCCCGGCACAAATCGTTTGGAAATTACTGCCGACAGAGGCCGTTTGGTCTATGAAAACGGCAAAATTGAATTTATCCGCAACGAAATTGATACCGAAACTTTTTGCAAAACTACCGACAAAACTTTCGGTATCAGCGACAACTGGAAGTGCGAAATCAATGTCAATGACAATGGAGCAAACAACCGCCAGCACCGCCATGTTATCGAAAATGTCGCCAATGCGATTTTGAAAGACACTCCTTTGATTGCCCCCATGGAAGAGGGTGTCAGAGGGTTGGAACTTGGCAACTCTATGCTGCTTTCAGGTTTGCTTGACAAAACTTTGGAATTGCCGATTGACTCCAAATTGTACGCAGCAGAATTGGAGAAATTAATCGCAACAAGCCGTTATGTCAAAAAAGTCGTTATCAATGATACCAATCCAGATGATTTTAATAAATCATTCTAATATAGGGAGAAAAAATTATGTTTCTTACAGGTTTTGCAGATGAAGCGGGTGCTGACTTTTCTTTACAGATCAAAGCGACTCGTGAATTAGGCTGGAAATTCATTGAATCCAGAGGCATTAATGGAAAAACTCTTGCAACTTTGAGTGATGAGGAATTTGAAAAAATCTCCGATCAACTCGATGAGGCAGGCATTCAAATAAATTGCTACGGCAGTGCTATTGCCAATTGGGCTAAACATCCTCGCAAGGCAGAAGACTTTGATGCAAGCAAAAAGGAACTTTTAAGCGCAATTCCAAGAATGCAGAAATTGGGAATCAAAATGCTCCGCGGTATGAGTTTCGCCGTACCGACAGACGAAAAACCCGACTCTCCCGAATTGGAAAAAATCATTTTCGCCAAAGTCAATGAACTTGTCAAAATTTGTGAAGATTCAGGAATTATTTACGGTCATGAGAACTGCATGAATTACGGCGGATTATCTTATAAACACACATTAAAATTGCTTGATAATGTCAAAAGTCCGAATTTTAAGTTGATCTATGATACCGGCAATCCGGTTTTTAACTATCGCTGGCTTGGCGAGAGCCCCTACCCGCTGCAATCATCTTGGGAATTTTACCGCAATGTCCGTGAGTTTATAACTTATGTGCATATCAAAGACGGCACTGCTATTCCTAATGCAGACGGCATTACCCGTCCGAATTGTGATTTCTGTTTTGCCGGCGACGGCAATGGTGATGTCCGGGCGATTGTAATTGATTTACTCAAAAACGGCTATGACGGCGGTTTCTCTATCGAACCACATATTGCATCAGTTTACCATGCAGAAACCAGAGGCGAAAACAAAGCAGAGATAAGTTATTTAAGTTATATTGAATACGGAAAGCGTTTTGAGCAACTTTTGCGTGATTGCGGTTGGAATTTTTAAAAAAGCAGTGTATATTAATCAAGCATCATTTTTTTAGAAAGGAAAAGTAATATGAATAACGCAAAAAACAGTTTTTCACTTCGGTCGATTTATTCTGACAATATGGTACTCCAAAGAAATGTACCGATAAAAATTTACGGATTCGCTGAAGCGAATGAACTTATCTCAGGAAAATTAAGTACTAACACTTCTGAAACTTATACCGATAATAATGGCGAATTTATTTTAACTTTTCCTGCTATGGAAGCAGATAATACCCCCTGCTCCCTTATTGTAAAGAATAGTCAAAATCAAGAAATAAAATTAGAAAACATCCTGATTGGTGAAGTCTATCTTGCTTCCGGTCAATCCAATATGGAAATGCCGCTTTGGAGCAATGTATGTTTTTGGAAAAGTTTCAATGGAGCAGAAGAGGTAAAAAAAGCCGACTTTCCCAAAATCCGTTTTGTTTTAGTTGACAGAAGAGTTGAACTTAATGAGCCGACGATTGAAAACACTGCCAAGTGGCAGGTTATGTCGAGTGAAACTGCTGCTCCAAGCAGTGCAATCGGCTATTATTTTGCGAAAGAAATACAACAGAGATTAAATATACCGATTGGTATTATTGAGAGTTACTGGGGTGGGACTCCAATAGAACCATGGATTAGTGAAGATGCTTTTAAGAAAAACAATGATACAATTGGATTGGAAAAAATCGCAGAGCAACGGGCAACTCCCGAAGATGTTATTAAAAATTATCCGCAAGTTTTGCGCCAATGGTTTAATAAATTTCATGAGATGAATCCCTTAAATAATTGTCAAAATCATGAGTGGAAAAATCTTGACTTTGATGATTCAAACTGGGAAAAAATCAATGTGCCGACAGTGCTTTCTTATGTTCCGCAAATCAGACAATTGAGGAAAATTGTTGAAATTCCTGCTGAAATGGCAAATAAAGATTTGATTTTGTCATTAGGCTTGATTAATGATTGCGATACAACCTATTTTAATGGCGAACTTGTGGGAAAAACTTCTATCGATAATGAAAAATATAATGCACACATAAGAGAATATAAAATTCCTGCTGAATTGGTAAAAACCGGTAAAAATATTCTTGCAATCAGGTATGAAAATTACTTGGCAAGCGGCGGTTTCAGACACGATGGAGAATGTATTTGTTTAGCAACCGAAGATGGCAAATACAAATTAAATATCAGTGGCGAATGGACTGTAAATACTGAATATACTGCTGATGTTGCCCAAATCGGGATACGCCCAACCTCGGTAACAGAAGAACACCAAAATTGGCATACAACTCTCTATAACGGCATGATTCATCCGTGGATCGTTTATCCGATTCGTGGAGTTATCTGGTATCAGGGCTGTAGTAATGGCAGTCAATATGAGCGGTATAAAACACTTTTCCCAATGTTGATTAATGACTGGCGTGAAAAGTGGAACAATCCAGAAATGTCATTTATTTTCGTACAAATCGCAGCATTTTTCAAACATACTCCGGCTCGTAGAACTGATGAAAACGCTTGGAAAAACATCGAGCCATTATATGCAGCAGGAGACGGTTATGCAAACATCCGCGAATCACAAATGGTTGTTTTGGATATGCCGAAAGTCGGTATGGCAGTTTCGATTGACAAAGGCGACTATTATGATATTCACCCGATCCATAAAGAACCTATCGGTTATCGCTTGGCTTGTGAAGAAATGAGAATTTCTTTCGGAGAAAAAGGCATTACAGCAAGTCCGTATTATCAAGCAATGGAAATTAATGGCGATAAAATCCGTTTGACCTTTACTAATGCAGATAACGGCTTCACATTTGAGGGAGAGAAAATCAATGGTTTCGCAATCGGTGATGACCAAAACAATTGGGAAGTTGCCGATGTGGAAATTATTAACGGAAATGAATTACTCGTTTCATCTCCTGCAATTAAAAATCCGACACGGGTTCGTTATGCTTTCTGTGCATACCCCGGCGATTTGAATTTGTATAACAAGGAAGGCTTCCCGATGTGTCCTTTCCGAACAGATAAAAACAACTAATAAAAGGAATAGAAAAATGATCAAAGTTGCACAATGCTGGGATGACGGAGTTTTGAACGACATCAGACTTACAGACATGCTTCGCAAATACAATGCCAAAGCAACTTTCAATTTGAACCCTGCCCGCCACAAGGCACACAGCAGAATTACTGACCAATGGAATTTCAATGGTTACATTACCGGTAAACTCGCATGGAATGAAATTACAAGCATTTATGAGGGTTTTGAAGTTGCTTCACACACCATGGACCATTGCAATGCAGGTGAAGTGGATGACAAAGTTTTTATTACCCAAGCTGTCGGTGCTAAAAATATTTTGGAAGATCTTTTCCAGAAACCGTGTCGCGGATTCGCTTGGCCTTGCGGCAAATACACTCCCGAAACGATGAAACTTATGCATGAAGCAGGATTTCTTTACGGCAGAACTTGCGAAAATGTAGACAATGTTCTTGATTGCAAAGACTTTATGGCACTTCCCAGCAACTGCCACGCTTTAAGCGAAAACTTCTATGAAGCGTTTGAAAAAGCCAAATCAAGCGGCGTTTTTTACTTTTGGGGACACAGTTACGAACTTATGGACGATGAAGCAAAATGGGAAGAGTTTGAAAACAGAATTAAATTTTTAAGCGAAAATCCCGAAGTTGAATGGATTAATGTCGTCGATATTGTGAATTTGAAAAAATAATTGGAGAAAAAAAATGGATGACAAAATCGCTTTAACCTTGTTCAGTCTGCGTAATTTCTGCAAAACAGAAGCAGACTTTGCCTCAACCTTGGACAAAATTTATGAAATCGGTTATCGCCAAGTACAAGTATCCGGTGTGCCTTTGGAATTTGAAGTCATCAGAAAACACCTCGATGAACATCAAATCAAATGTATCGGAACTCATGAAAGTTTCGAAATGATTCAGGATACTGCAAAATTAGTCGATAAATTACAAATTTTAGGCTGCGATTTTGCTGCATTAGGCTGTATGCCATTATGCTATCAACACGGCGAAAACTTTGAAGAATTCATTAATATCCTGAATACAAGCGGACAAAAATTAAGAGATAAAAATATCAAACTTGCTTATCATAACCACCACTTCGAACTTGCCAAAATGGCAAACCGCAAAACCATATTGGAAAATCTTTATGATATGACCGACCAAACAAGCGTTTATGCTGAAATTGATGTTCACTGGATTACCAGAGGCGGCGGCAGTCCGGCAACTTGGATTAGAAAATATCCGAATAGAATTCCGGTAATTCACTTCAAAGATTTTGTTCATTACGACACAAAACCGACCTTCTGCGAAATCGGCGAGGGAAATTTGGATTGGCAGGAAATTTTGAAAGCATGTGATGAAACTGCTGTAAAAATTTATGTCGTTGAACAGGATGAGCCTTTCGGCACTCGTGACATTTTTGAATCAGTCAAAATATCTTTTGACAACATGAGAGCAATGGGAATAAAATGAGTCAAAAAATAAAAATCGGTCTTTGGGGTGTCGGACGAGCAGGTTGGCACGGACATTTGAAAGAAATCGACCTTTTCCAGGATTATTTTGAAGTTGTTGCTGCTTGCGATTTAATTAAAGAGCGTGCAGACAAAGTTGCTGAACGCTATCCTGCTGCCGTTTCCTACTCTAAGAATGAAGATTTTTTGGCTGATAAAAATATTGATTTAATCAGCATTGCCACTTATTCAAGCGATCATGTAAAACACGCAAAAATGGCACTTGAAGCAGGTAAATATGTTTTTTTGGAGAAACCTATCGGGGTAAATTACGACGAAGCCTTGCTTCTAAAAGACCTCGACCAAAAGTTTCCTCACAAACTTTTTATCCGCCACAACCGCAGATTTGAGGCGGCATTCAACCACTTACAGGAAATTATTGCAAGCGGAATTTTGGGTGAAATCTACGAGATAAAACTCTGCCGACACCGCTTCCAATTCAGAAATGACTGGCAAACTTTGAAACACCGTGACGGCGGACAATTAAATAATTGGGGACCGCACTTAATCGACCATGCAATTATTCTGATGGGAAGCCCGATAAAAAACATTTGGAGCAATCTGAAAAACACCGTAACTTTGGGCGATGCAGAAGACCATTTGAAAGTAATTTTTACCGGTGAAAACAATCGCATTATTGATTTGGAAATTTCTGATTGCGTCCGTATTGCATCACCAATATACACCGTTTACGGCAGTCGAGGGAGTTTAGTTTCCTACGATGAAAAAAGTTTTGAATTAAGTTATCTTGCCCCCGATGAAAAGCTGCCGGACAAGGCGGTTAATGAAGTATCTCCTGATTGGAATGCAGGATACGGCGGAGAGATCAAAAGGAATTATATTACTGAAACTATCAAGGTTGCACCTGCAAACGGAGCCAAAGTAACTGATATTTACGGCAGAGTTTATCGCTCGATTATCTGCAATGAAGTCTATCCGATTACTCTCAACCAAGCATTGGAAGTTGTCAGAATTTCCGATATTATCCGCAACCAAAATTAAAGTTTTTTGGTCATTAAATAATCGTCCATGACGAAGTTATTGCCGATGTCAGTAATCACGGATGCGGAAATTTGAAAACCGTTTTTTAAATAAGCTTTTTGTGCTTTCAGGTTATTTTTATTGACATGGAGCATGATTTCTGCAAAGTTATTCTTTCTTGCGAAATCACAAGCAAAATACAGTGCTTTCTGCCCGATTAATGCCCCATGAAAGTTTTTGTGCAAATAAAGTTTATCTAGTGAAATCAGCGTCGAATTTTCCTTATCCGGTGTAAGTGCAATAAATCCCTGATTTTCTCCAGATATTTCAATTAAGAAAAAATTTGTTCCGCTCTCTGCACTTTGAGTTAAATTGTCAAGCGAATACATCCACTCAATCATATAAGCAATTTGCTCCTGTGAGAGAATTTCACTATACGCATGCTGCCACAAAATCGGTGCTAATTGGTGAATCGCCAATAATTGTTCCGGTGATTTAGCCGGAATGAATTTTACACTTAACTCCATAATTTTACTTTTTCAAATACTCCGGCAAGTCTGTTCGGAAAGGTGCCATCGGGAAACCTTCCTTATTATACAAGTTCAAATCACCCGGGTAT
>JAZRSP010000387.1:0-2658 GCA_045651565.1 Victivallaceae bacterium
CATGCCATGGGCAAAAAGTCCAATGGGGGGGGATGCGGAAGGTGGCACAATGGAAATCCGTCCGGGGACAACCGGAAAATACAAACTGCGGGATTATGCGATGACAGCGATCGGATGGAGTTCTCCAACAGTCAACTCGGCAAAGAACAATGCAGGTCAAAGCCAAATGAAACGCAACAGTCTGGCCTTGGATTGCCAGGCTGTATTAACGATATCCCTTGGGAGAGATACCAACTCATCTACTGCCAAGACGGAGCGGTTCGGCGGATACCAGCTGAATCCGTATTTTTCGGCGTGGTTGATGGGATTCCCGAAGGAGTGGACGGAGGCGGGAATGGCGGCATTTCAGAAGTTGACGGCTTCCCGCTCACGAAGCAAAAAGAAGGTCGCCCGATGCTCCTGAAAGGTTACGGAAATGCGATCGTACCGCAAGTTGCGGCTGAATTTATCAAAGCATTTGAAACAAGTATAAAGGATTTGACAAATGTCCAACAAAACTGAACTTCCGGAGCCGGGAAAGTAAGCAATCAACCGCCCCTGATTTTACGATAGGATGAAAAAACATGGAACCGATTGATTACGCGGCATACGCCGCCGCATGGAAAGACTTTTTTATCAGCAAAGGTTTTACTTTGCATTACGCCGATGAGTGCGGAGGAATTTTTCAATCTTTTCGTGGCTGCCAGCCGCAACTTCGTGCCGATGTCTATGCAGGGAAGTATCGGAACAATACCGAAACCGGAGGATGTATCTGTGTAGATTTCAGCACCCTCTTTGACAAAGTTTCAAAATGCCCGATTTACCTTGACTTGAATGAATCACCGGAAACGGTTTGGAAAGCGATTGAAATGCTGATGGATGCCGGAAAAGATTTCAGCAGCAACTTCGGCAGAATAATCAAACAGAGCGGGGGACTGGAATATTCCCCGGATATTCATAACATGAAAATAAAAACTGAATGCAGGAGAAACAAGAGAAGATGAAAAAATACAATCAGGAAGCCGCTGAAAAGACTTTGGCGGCGTATGAAACCAGCACCGACTATGACCGGCTGCATGAACTTGCCAAACAGGGATATAGCATTCCCTGTTTCCTCTGGTCAGATTTGTTTACCAACGGCGACACCTTGTTTTTCCGTCTGGTACGTTGCTTCTTGACCGGATATGGTCAAGTTGAAATATCCGAAGTCGGCAGATGTTTCATTGACGATATGCCCGGTCTGAAACACTTCAAACACTGGTGCAAAAAACTGGAAGTCCGGTTTATCGTGCCAAACATAAAGGGATAAAAAATGAGCAAAACAGAATATAAGGTCTGCCATTCACGGAGTATTGCAGAAGTTGAAAGGCAGGTAAATGAAGCAATCAAAGATGGTTATTTCCCCATTGGCGGTATTGCCTTTGACGGCAAAGAGTTTTATCAGGCAACAATGATATCCCCAATACCAATTTTGCAGCTTAAAGGAACGAAAAAATGAGCAACGACAGATTCAAGTTCCGGGTGTGGGACAGTTTGGAAAAAAAGTATCTGGATGCACCCGCCGTTTGGTTAAGTAGCGATGGGTATGCTCACGAAGTTGATTGTGAACTTTCAACCATAGACTATACCATCGAACAATGCACCGGACTTGCCGACAAAAACGGCAAGTTGATCTTTGAGGGGGATGTGCTGAATGTGGAAGATTACGACGGCTTTCGCACAATGATAGTTGCTTGGCATGATAAAGCCAGTTGCCTTTCTCTTTTGAAACAAAAAGCGGGAAAATATGCTCCAATTTGGAGACATCTTGTTGCTTTTGTAAGCGATGAGCTTGAAATCATCGGCAACATCCACGACGAGCAATTTCGTGAGGTCACGAAAATGATGGAGGACGAACAATGCTGAACAAAGGATTATTTACCAGCAACACCGACAACTGGTCAACTCCGCAGGATTTCTTTGAAAAACTCAATGCGATGTTTGACTTTCAACTGGATGTTGCGGCAAGTGCCGACAATGCCAAATGCCAGAAGTTTTTTACCAAAGAGGACAACGGACTTATTCAGGAGTGGAGCAGTCGCAACTGGATGAATCCGCCATACGGCAGAGCCATCGGAGAGTGGGTAAAAAAAGCCGATGCCGAAGCAGAAAAAGGCAAATTGACTGTTGCTTTGCTTCCCGCCAGAACTGACACAAAATGGTTTCAGGATCATTGTCAAAAATGGCACTATGTATTTGTCCGGGGACGGTTGAAATTCGGGGGGGGGGGATTCAGCACCTTTCCCGTCCGTGGTAGTTTACTTTGGAATCGAGAGGTGATTAATGCGAATGACCAAAGGCATTGACATCTGGGAGTGCGACAACTGCGGCGAAGCGGTCGCCATGGGGCGCAGATGCCCCAAATGCGGAGCGAATTACGCCGACAAACTCATCGAGGAACACCAAAGAGAAAACAAGCCCCGCCGGAAACTCCGGAAACCGGCAGAGGAAAGAGAATTTACCAAAAGTTATTTTTTTCAGGAAAGGCAAGAAAAAGTAAAAATTAAAAGAATCATCTTCCGGCTTCAGGAGTTATTCCGGAAAAAGCCGAAAACGAAAAAAGCGGAGCCGATGTTTCACGCTCCGCTGAATGAGCCGTTTGCGACTATGAAAAAATACCATTTGGCAAGTCTGTGTCAT
>JAZRSP010000388.1:0-1215 GCA_045651565.1 Victivallaceae bacterium
GGCGGCGTTAGCCTCCCCCTAAAAAACTACTTCAAAACTGATTTGAAAACTTCGCCTTCTTCGGGGTAAAGGAGAGTACCGTCCTGATTGAAGACATCATGGAACCAAAATTCAGGTTTCCCCTTTTCTTCAGTCCAATTCCAGGGGTAGATTGTCTGTGATTTTCCGGCAACGAGTCCCCAATTGATTGCGGAAACATTATATTTTTTATAAACCGGCAGGCAAGATTTGAAGGTACTTTTCGCAGTTCTTGCCATATATTCAGAGCAAAGCAAGGGTTTTGCATCGCCATAAACTTCAAGAATTTCCTTGATTCTCTCTTCGGTTTTTTCTCCGTCAGTGTAGCAATGGAAAGTGATAATGTCTGAATTTTCGTACATAAACTTATTCATATTGACGAAGCCTTCACGGTTAAAGCACCACGGAGCGGCGGTCAACGGCTGACTGGGATTGACTTCTCTTGCCCATTTGAAAACATCTTTGAGCAAGGGGAAGGACAACTCTTCACGCAAAGCAGAAACAGTTACATGGTCACCGGAAGAACCATTGCCCGGCTCATTGTACAAGTCCCAGAGGAAAATTCTTTCATCATCGGCAAAGTGAGTCAAAACGCCTTTTACATACGCTTCCAATCTCGGACGCTGGCTCAAATCATCAGCCGCCTTGTTGCCGGGAGATTGAATCCAACCTGAATTATGGGTAAAAGGTTTCGGGTCAGGCTGCTTGCCCAAAGCAAAAGTCGGACTCCAACAATCATCGAAAAAGACGAACATTGTCTTAATTTTGTGAGAATCAGCAATTTCCAAATAGCGTTCCATGCGTTTAAGGAAACCTGCGCTATCCTGTTCCCACAATAAGTCGTGCAGATAAACACGCATATAGGTCATGCCGATTTTTTCAGCGTATCCGAGTTCGCGGTCGATAGTTTCTGCATCAAAAGTGTCTGCTTGCCACATTTCCAACTGGTTAATTGCACTTGACGGATAGAAGTTCGCACCGAATCCCCATTCAAGTTTAAAATCTTTTGCCATTTTTATTTCCCTTTAAGTTGCTGTAAAATTCATTATAAATTGCAGTAAATATAGCACAAAAACTCGATTTGTCAAACCGCAAACACTTTGAAAAACAAAATTATCAGTCATTATTTCCAGTAAAAAATTTTTAGGGGGGAGGCTAACGCCGCTTTTTTGGGGAGCTGTTTGCGCTCCCCAAACC
>JAZRSP010000389.1:0-10436 GCA_045651565.1 Victivallaceae bacterium
GCAGTTTCACTATCAGAAATATTCAAGCGAGTTTTCAAGATATTTTTGATCTCATCATTGACACCTTCCATAGTTTTAAGGAGTGCCTCTTTCTTAATTTTTGAATAAGGCGGCAACATCAATCTCGGCACATCGGCATGATCTTTCTGATACTTGACATACATCGCCTTGGCAATTTTTTCCTGGGCAATTGCGGCATCATCGTCACCCATGACGATAAAGAAGAAACTCTGATACAGACGGCTGTCAATCAAGTCCATCATCTTCTTGTAAGAAGCATCCTTAACTTCTGCCATAGTCTGTTTAAGCGCAAATGTTTCCAAAGTTCCGTAATTCATCTCCGGGCGGTCTTTTTTGAGCATTTTAAAATACTCTTCCGCCTTTGAGAATTTACCGTAGTTATAGAGAAGCATGATTGCGTCTTTCATGAAGTTTTCTCTGGCACTCGGAAAACTTGCCACATTCGGATTTGCAGCGATAGTTTCGTCAAAATACTTGCGGCATGAATCTAAAACTTCGAAGTTCGGCACCAAGTGAATCAAAGGTTTAAGTTCCTTGTTGTCAGGATTAAGCACCAACATTCTACCGCTTTTGAATGCCTCAAAAAGCGCCTGGGTAATCATACGCTCGCAGTCCAAACTTCTATGTCCGGGAGTTTTTTCCAACCCCATTCTCGCCCAGTAAACTGATTGAGCTTCGGGCAAACGCCAGTCAAATTTGCCATAGTCATTATTGATTTCGACAATTTTGGCAGGATCAAGTTTGTACTTATCACGGAGATACTGACCGCGCAAATAGCAGTCAAGTTCGTGAATCAAATTTTCATCGTTGTTCAAAGCCGCCTGAATACTTTTCGGCACTTCGGAATTCTTACGAAATTCGACATTCAAAAGTGCCAAATCAGTAAAACCGGTATCTTTCAAAGCTTTGCCTATTCTGCTATCAGCATACTTGACAATAAACTCAGCGACATTTTGGGGAGCTGCTGCAATTCCCTCCCAATCGGGATCATCAGTAACTACCAACATCATGTCGTAAGCCAACTGATTTTTGTAGTATTGGTGCGCATCGTCAAGGACGTTACCGATTTTGTGCTGAAAAATCCAGCCCAATTCTTTGTACAAAATCGGATCTTCCGGATTGTACACAATCGCACGGTCACGGAGAAGTTTAAGTCCCTCATTCACCCAACGCCAACGGTCATCGTGGAAAGAACACGTAACCGAAATATTGTACGCCATATTCCACGCCAAATACGCTGCCGCGCCTGAAAATTCAGGTTGCAAGTCGGTAATCCAGCGAGCAAGCTGTACCATTTCGTAGTAGTCACCTTTTTCCTGCAAACTGTTTGCACGCAACCAGAGCAAGTCGGCAAGCAATCCTCGGAAACTCCCAAGTGCCACAGTGGTAAAACTTACCAAAGAATTTGCGCCCTGCACTGAACCAGTATAACGCAAATGTTCTGTTTTAATAACATTATCCATACGATTTTCGGTAAAGCTGATCATAAAAAGCACCACCACCGACACAATCGCAGTTACGCTCCAAAAAGCTAAATTCTTAAATCTGCTCATCGTCTTACCACCAATCCGACTTCCCGTCTCTTATACAAATACATAAAAATCAACATAATCGGCAACGCTTTCAAAACAAAATAGTTCAAGAAAAGTTCACCCATAAACGCATATTCTATCAATTCCCCTTTGGAAACCATTTCGCTGACTCCGAACTTCTGCAACGGAATGATAAAAACCAAAAGAATGGTACTAAAAACTTTCACAATTCCTTCGCTTCCCAGAGAATTTTCTGCCAGGAATGAGGTAAAACTTCCGGTGAAAAGATATGCAATTGAGATAAAAATTGCAGTCGGCATAGAGGTACATCCGGCAATTGAACAGCCCAAACCTACCAAAATAATAATTTCAAGCATGATCACCGCAACTGCACGCAGATAGTTTTCAAAAAATCCGGTAACTTTCATCAAAATCATCGGGCCGTCAGACGGCTGGAAATACTGCATTTGCTGTTCCGGGTCTAAATTCATATAACCGATTTCAGCATTTCCGTCAAGTGCGACAATCGGGAAATCCTTGGTTGGGATTCGTTCTTCATAGAACTCACCGCTTCGCATAGTTTTAACCGGGAATGCGCCGGCAGTTTGGAATTGATAGCGGCTGCTATCAACCATTTTGCCTTCGGCATCTCTCTCATAAATCGGCATAGAGATAAACCACTGACCTGCGGTCATGCGCTGATCTTTGGTAGAAACTTTACCGACATAGGTGCGATAGCGCAAGTAAAGCGGCTGGGTATTATCGGTCGGAAGATTACTGAATTTCCACTTGCGGAACTGTTTAAAATCGACTTTTGCGTCTTCCGCGATTGCCATTTTTTTCATTTCCTGCAAAATGCTCTGTTCATTTTCTCCGGTAATAGAAATCTGTTCCCCGGTTGCAGCAACTTTTGCCAAACGCTCTGCCAACATTTCACGAGAACGCTCTTCAATATCCGGCGGAGTGAACCTAAAGACTCTGCGACCGACCAAAACTTCATTACGAACACGCTCTTTGTCCTCTTTCTGGAAATCATTTCTGCTGAATTGTCCAATGATAATTGCATAAATTACCACCGAAGATATAAGCAGTAATATTCCATGAAGCAAAACAATTCCGGTAAATTTAGCCAACCAGATACTGATTCTGGAAACCGGTTTGGAGAGAACCATGTGAATTTGATAACCCTCGATGTCCTGTGTCATAATATAACAACTGACCCAAATACTTGACAATGCCAGAATCGCCGCAACCCCAGCCAAACTGTACAACAACGAAACTTGAATAAAGCCCGCCGCTGAACCGTCACCGCTGGCAGTGAGCGGAATTGCAATCACGCAAATCGCCAAAAGCATCAAAAGCAATTGGAAAATATGTGACCGCATCGCATTTTGGAATGTCAATTTAATTATTGCGTAAAATGCTCTCATTTCTATTATTTATCCTTCAATAATTCATCAAGTTTAGAATCTGCCGCTTCCATTGCCTGGCGTTGTTCTTCTTTAATCTTTGACTCGACGATTGCGGCATCTTCTTTTGCTTTCTCGCCGGTAAGTTCTTTCAAAAGGTCAGAAACATCAACCGCATTGCTCTGAACTTTCGGTTCTTCTTTTTCTACCTTAATAGATTTTGCCTCTTCTGTAAGCGAATCAAGGACAGAATCACTGTCGTCGACTGAAAGATAATCAGCAATTTTACCGCCGCCGACCACACCGGAAGTAGCAACACTTTCTTTGCGGGCTTGATCGATGATATTCAAGAAGTAGTCTTCAAGCGAAATTCTCGGATGATCAACTTTGATCTCTTCGCCCTGCAAGTGTTTACGCATATCCGCCAAAACCGCTTCCATTTCAGCACCATTCAAAGTTGGAATGGTCAATTGAGTTGAATCAGAAACAGTCAAAAGTTCATTCATCGCTCCCTGCGCACGGATCTTGCCGCCGTAAAGAATAATTACACGGTCGCAAATATCCTCAACATCACTGAGCAAGTGACTGGTAATCAAAACTGTTTTACCGCGTTTTTTGAGCATCAAAATCAAGTCTTTGACCTCTTTGCAGCCGATCGGATCCAAACCGCTTGTCGGTTCATCCAAAATCAAAAAGTCCGGGTCATTGATCATTGCCTGTGCCAAACCGATACGACGAGCCATACCTTTGGAGAACTCACCGACACGACGGCGTTTAGCATGAGCCATACCAACCATGTCCAACAACTGCTCGGTGCGGTTTTCGCGTTCCTGCTTTGACAAGCCGAAAAGCGAACCGAAGAAGTCCAAAGTTTCACTGGCAGTAAGATATTTATACAAATATGATTCTTCCGGCAAGTAACCGATCTGTTTTTTGGTATCAACCGCCTGCGGAGATTGACCCAAAACGCTGATTTGACCTGCTGTAGGATACAAAAGACCGAGAATCATTTTCACAGTGGTTGACTTGCCTGAACCATTCGGGCCCAGCAGTGCAACCACTTCGCCCTGCTTGATTTCAAAATCAATATCGTTTACCGCATTTGCTTTGGGTCTACCCCAAAAGTCTCTGAAAACTTTTGTCAAGCCGACCGCACTTACTACATTCTCAAAATTTTCTTCACTCATTTTATAAAACCTGTCTTGTTAGTGTTATTTCTTCTCTGCAAAAGTCAATTCTTCGCCGGTTCTCACCAATCTGGCACTGTTGAAAATAACAAAGATTGAACTTAATGTATGTAGAATTGCCGCCCAGATCGGAGGCATTTTACCAAATGCTGCCAAAAGCATACCGATGATAACCACCAAAAGACCGAATGTTAAATTCTGTGCGATAATCATCTTTGACTTTTTGGACAAAAATACCAACATCGGAATACGACGCAAGTCATTGGTCATCAAGGCAATAGACGCACTGTTAATTGCCACGTCACTACCGATTGCACCCATAGCGATACCCAAATCACCTGCTGCCAAAGCAGGAGCGTCATTCACACCGTCACCGACCACAGCAACAGGCATGTCTTTTTTAATTTTTTCGACATATTCGACCTTGTCTTCGGGCAAGCATTCACTTCTGAATTCGTCAATTGCGAGATTTTCTGCAACTGCCTCTGCCACACTTCTGCGGTCACCGGTAACCATAGCGATATGTTTAACACCCAAGTCGCGGAGTTCTTCCAACATCGCCGGAGCTTCGTTGCGAAGTTTATCTTTGAATCCGACCCAACCGATAACATTGTTATCACGGACGACATAAACCACACTCATTCCGTTAGTTTCAGATTCTTTGTGTTCAGGGATAATTAAGTTTTCATTCTGCTCACGTATAAAATTAATACGGCCGACCATACAAGTTGAATCCTCAATCGTCGCAGTTACCCCTTTACCGTGAATTTCCTTGAAGTTAGAAATATCCAAAAGCGAAATCGATGCTTCAGAAGCAATTTTGAGCAATGCCAAAGCAGTCGGGTGGTTACTGTAACGGTCAGTACTTGCCGCAATCTGCAACAACTCTGCGGGTTTGACTTCGCCGAACGGAGTAATTTTGACCACAGACAACTGACCGTCGGTCAAAGTACCGGTTTTGTCGAAAACAAACGCCCCGATTTTCGCTGCCAATTCAAGCTGGTTGATATTTTTAATGAAAATACCCAATCTCGCTGCCGCCGCAACCGCTGCAACCGTCGCAGTCGGGTTAGAAAGAACAATTGCAACCGGGCAGGAAATTACCAAAAGTGTAATCACACGCTCCATTGCCTCAATTTCGGGAGAAGCAAACCAAGTTACACCTGCCAACATCAAAATTGTCGGAGTATAGAAACCTGCATAACGGTCAATAATTCTAATAATCGGAGTACGGGTTTTCTCGGCAAGCATAATCATATCTTTTACCTTGCCAAGAGTAGTTTCTTCGCCGAGTTTGGTAACTTCGAGGTCAATTAACCCTGTCAAGTTCTGTGTACCTGCAAAAACATCATCACCGACGCTTCTCTCCAAGGGCAAAGATTCCCCGGTAATTGATGCCTGATTTACGGTACTCTCACCGGCAACAATTTTTCCGTCAACCGGGAAGTTTTCACCCGGCTTAACACGAATAATATCGCCGATACTCAAATTTGCAACATCAACTTCGCTCTCCTGACCATCAACCACTCTCAAAGCAGTAGTCGGAGTAAGTTTAATCAAATCCTCAATAGATCTTTGCGCTCCGGTTGCAGTACGGCTTTCAATAATAATTGCCACAGACAAGATGAATGCGATAATACCGGCCATTTGGAATTTACCTGATGCCATTGCGGCAATAACAGCCAAAGCAACAAGTTCATTCATTCTGACATGACCTTCGAAAAGATCTTTGCATGCAGTAAATACAATAGGCAACGCCAGGACAAATGCCCCTAGAATCGCACTAAAAAGCGACGGCATATCCTGCTCGCCGAGCAAGGCTTTGAGGATAAATGAATTTATAATCAAAATTCCGCCTAAAACAGTCAAAAACAAAGTAATTTTAGTGCCTTTGTCATTTGACACTTCAATATCTTTTTTCACTTCTTTCTCCATTTTATTGTACTCCCATAGGCTCTTGAGGATTATCTTTGCGTTTCGGAGCTTCGGGGTTCAACTTAATTCTGATCTGCTGACCATTAGCAGCTGAACTGCTTCCGATGATATATTTATTGTCCTGTGATCTCAAAACATCAGACAAAGCATTATGATAGAGAGTCATCAAAACAGTATCGGGATTTTTTTCATACTCCGCCAAGATGTAAAGGAAATAACTTTTCTCTGCTTCGAGCTTGGCAACCACTTGAGTACGGTAATTTTCCGCATCAGCAATAATTGAAGCTGCTTTGCCCTGAGCGTCACTCAAAACTTTAAGTTTGTAGTCTTCTGCCTGATTTTTTAAGACAACTCTCTGGTTCATTGCGACAGAAACTTCGTTGAAAGCCTGTGCGATTTGAGCCGGCGGAGTGACACTATTAAGAACGATATTATCCACAACCAAACCCAATTTTGCATCTTGAACTCTACTTACAAAATCAGCTTCAACTCTTGAAGCGAACTCATTGCGTTTGAGGTCATAAATATCACTTACGGTATATTGAGAAGTAATATTAATCACAGATTCGATAAAGAGGTTGCGAAGAATTGTTTTAGTTCCGCGCGGGCCGAGTTTTTTGCCGTTTTCGTAGAAGTTATCATCTTCGCTATTGGCACTTACTGCGACCATGCAAGTTTTGTAATAAAGTTCGGGATCGCTTACATGGTATCTCATAGTCCAGCTTGAATGGAGGATGCTGCCGTCAGCGGTAACAATATAGCGGTCTTTGCCCATATTAAGCGAACCCAATTGCGCCGCATTGTCAGCAGTAGCACCGTCCAAAGAGACAAAATTGACATTCAAAGTCTGCGGGCCGGTCTGAATTTTGATAAAACGATTAACCGGATAAGGCAAATACCAATGCCAATCTTTGGTAAGACATTCTTTAAATTTTCCGAATTGGAGAACTACCACCGCTTCCTGCGCTTTTACCGCGAAGTAACCGCCGAAGGTGATAAATCTCAACAACATTACCAAAATTACAACCAGCAAAATTATAAAAGCAGTATGCACACTCTTGCTGAGTGCTTTCATGCCGCTATCATAAGAATTGCCGTCAATCTCGGTATTCTTGATATTTTTGTTATTAAGTTGTTCCATAACTTACACCTGTTGTGATTACTTATTGGGGGTTAACTGATAAGATTGAGTTTTGAATAAATCAAACGGAGCGGTATCGGTATCAAGAACCAAAGTGGTCTTGCTTTCCATAATGCGTTTCAAAGCATCAAGTTTGCGCAAAAATTCCGCAAGTTCCGGGTTTTCATTAAATTCTTTGTATGCTTTAGTCGCCTTGGCATCGCCCTCGGCACGGATAGTTGTAGCTTTGGCTTCAGCAGTAGCGATGATATTGCGGCTCTTGGTATCAGCTTCGATACGAATTTTCTGTGCTTCAGTATTTCCGGCTGCGATATATTCCTGAGCGGCGAGTTTGCGTTCTTCGACCATGCGTTTAAGCACTTCGTCAGTAATTCTGCTCGGCTGACCAAAAGCATTTACCCCTGCTTTGGCAATTTCGATACCGAATTCTTTAACACTCTTCTGCAATTCTGCTTGAATCTGTGCTTCGATTTCGGGGAATTTAACTTTGGCTGCATCAGCATTGATAAGTTGGTCGAACTTATAGCGGCCGAAAACGGCATTTTTAACTGAACGCATATTATTATTGAGGTAATCTTCTGCTTTGCTGATAGTACCGATAGTGCTGTAAAACTTTTTAGCGTCATCGATTCTATAAATCACATAAATTCCGACCATCACATTAGCGCCGTCGGCAAGCGGAGTTTCTTCAATTTTTCCCTCATTGCCCTCGAAGCACAAAAGACGATTATCGAACTTAATTACATCTTGGAAAGGGTAAGGCCAACGGAAATGCAACCCCGGCTCGGGAGTGTAATCCTCAACCTTTGCGAAAGTAGTTACAACCGCAGTTTCGGTTTCGCTGACTTGATAAGAGAATACCGCCACAAGCAGAATCACTCCCACAATCAATCCCAACAGAACTGTCGGCCAATGTTCTAAAAATTTACCCTTGTTTTTCATAAAATCCTCCATTTTTATCCTATATTATATTATTATTACTTATTCTTGTTTATTTTCCTGGCCCAACATATCAAGATCCATATCGATAAGATCAAGTGCGCCTTTTTCTTCAAAATTCATTTCATATATTGCATTAGTGAAAGTGCTGCTGAGGACGAATTTACGAATATCCTTGCAATCATCTTCTAGGAATGACAAGTAGCTATTTAAAATGAACATCTGCGGCATAGCCTTGTAACTAGTCAATTGAGCTTTGAATCTTGAACTTTCTGCAAGGGCAATTTTTACGGTTGAATCTCTGTAAGAAATCGCCTCTTCGGTAATCTGCAAAGCACGAATTTCCGCTTGCGGAACGATCATATCACGATAAATTTTAGCATTCAAAACTGTAGCTCTGGACTGTTCCTGTGCGATTCTACTTTCATGGAAAGCCGAACTGGTATTATTTGCCATCGGCGGATGAGCCTCGGTCAAATTAACACTCAAAATCTCAATTCCGAGCTGTGCAGCATCGGATTTTTGCTGAATTTCAGTTTTAATTGCATTCTCTGCTTCGGTGCGGCGACAGGCGATAAAATCACGCAAAGTAGCACTGGC
This sequence comes from Victivallaceae bacterium, assembly GCA_045651565.1. Taxonomy (GTDB): domain Bacteria; phylum Verrucomicrobiota; class Lentisphaeria; order Victivallales; family Victivallaceae; genus RGIG5270. The sequence goes on from JAZRSP010000389.1 coordinate 8,765, forward strand.
AAGATAATTAATAACAACATCTTCACTTATTTTCTTCAAGGTCGCATCGGGATCACTATTCAAATAAGCGTAATCAAAAATTCCATTGGGACGGACACGATACTGAATCGGAATAGAGAATGAGAGCAAATCTACCGCAGCACCGTTTGACTTGCCTGCCTCATTTCCACTGGGGAGCAAGAAATAACCCTCTGTTGCATCGCCGTGAGTATGGGCTTCAGTCCAAGTTACAACATAGCGAGGGCCTTCCGGAGCTTTTTCCTTTTTGGGACCGTGAGAGTGTCCATGACCGTCATCTTCTTCCTCTTCGGGTTCATCATGTTTGATAGTCGGGTCATGGCCGACAAAAATCTGTTTAATTTCGGTATTTGAAAAGGTTTTGATTTTGCCGAAAGGCCACGGTTTGGTGAAATAAATACCGGGTTCAAGCAATTCGCCCTTGTTCAAAACCTTACCGAATTCTTCACGCACTCCGAGTTCGCCGATTTTAACTGCGTGAATTGTGGTGAATCCCCACAAAATCAAAACCCAGATAATCAGCAACGGGAAAAGTGCTTTCTCTATAAAACTGTAAATACGAGTTCCTGAAACTTTCCAGCCGAACTGGTAGTCCAAAGTTTCAGCAATATTTCTCATAACTCCGCCCGGTTCGGTAAAAATCGACAACAATTTACTTTCAAAAATCGGTCGGTTTTCCTGCAAAGTTCTTGGACGGTAAAATTCAATAATAAAGTTGATAATAAGTTCAACACCCAAAATTACGAATATTACGAATATAACCATGCGAATTACATGCTCATACCATTCCAAAACTCCATAATTTTTAGTGATTTCCCCAATACAAGCAAGTAACATCACGCCGAATGCCACATAGAGATAGGCGCCGACAACTTTTAAATAACGGAAAACCGAAACTCGTGATTGCCCGCTGAAAAACGCACCGGCAAAAGCACAAATTACCATGCCGACAATTGCGATTACTGCCACTTGTGTGTGAGTTGCATGATTTTCAGCGGCAAACTCGCTGAATTCATTAGCGATTAAAGACTTCGGAGCAGCCACATTCCATTGATAATAGAAATACGCAAGCAATGCGCCCAAAAGAACCGCTCCGCCGATTGCCAGGACATACGGTGCAAAACGCTTGTAATTATCAAATGTTTTAGTCGCAGTAAAACGGACATCCTCATCAACATTGATGATACTCGCAGTTTCTTTGCGCTTCAAAAGAAGGAATTTTTCCTCTTCTTCCTGTGCAGAATTAAGTCCGAGAATTCCATAAAAAAGAGCTCCCAAACTGAATAACAATGTCATCGCACAAGGAATTATGCCCATTGCAAAAACCGACGATTTAATAAAGACACTATCTCCAATCGCCAGCACCGAACAACCAATTAAAAGTGCCAAAGACAAAATTCCACTTGCACTTGCAAGTTTAATCAGAGTCCTTGAGCCTTGAATATTGGCACTGATTTTACTTTTACTTTCCATAACTTCCCCTTATTAATATAAGTTAAATATTTTTATCCAAGGTGAATATAACACACTTCAAGCAAAAATTCAAGAGAAAAAACCAATATATTGCATTTTTTTCTAAAAAATATTATAGAATAATTATTATTCCTGCCATTTTTAGACAAAAAATTTAATTCACGGCACAAAAAAGAGTTTG
>JAZRSP010000390.1:0-5315 GCA_045651565.1 Victivallaceae bacterium
AATAGCCTGAATGAAATGAAGGCAATCCCATAAAAGCATTTTTTTGGCTAAAAAATGGCAAACGAAGACGCAAGGCTTCTCTTCACGCTTTTTGCAACTTGCCGCAAGCGCCAATCGCAAAAGCTCTTCACTCAAAAGGCGCAGCCTTTTCTTGCTTGCCGCGGCGTAATGCAATGAAGCCGGGACATCTTCACCAAACTTCAGAGAAGACTTACTTGCTTGTCCACCGCAGCCTTGTGCGAAGGTGGATGAAAACGCTCCCGTCTTCATTTCATTCCGCCGCGGCAAGCCATTTCATTCCGCTTGTGAAGAGGTCAGCTTGCGCTGCCCGTGAAGTTTTCTCCCTACGGGAGCAAGGATGGTGTAGTTTTTTACTGCGCTTCGCTTAAACGGCGGCAAGCCGCCTTGGTTTTTTCTGATGCAGTGTTATATTAAACTCCGAAAGGAGATAATCTTATGGCTGAAAGCAAATTGCGTACACTTTCCATTGACTTTGCCGTGCAGATACTCAATCTGGTAAAATTCCTGAAAAGTCAGCACGAAACGATCGTTTCCAATCAAATCGGCAGAGCCGGAACCAGTATCGGAGCAAACATCCACGAAGCGCAATATGCCCATGGGAAACTGGATTTTATCGCCAAACTGCAAATTGCCCTCAAAGAAGCCAACGAAACAAGTTACTGGTTGGAACTTCTCTTAAAAACAAATTATATTGATGAAGCAAGATATCAGGAAGTGAATAACGCTTGTTCTCAAATCCGGGTAATGCTGATAAAATCTATCAATACAGCCAAAGATGATGAAAAATGAAATATAAAGGATTGTTGAAAATATTTCTGTTATTGCTGTTTCCATTGGTATTTGCAATCGTTACAATATTGGTAAGATTTGATATCGTTCATTTACTCAATATTTGCCTCGGATTTATTTTTGTTATTATCGGAATTGCTATGCCAAAACTGAAAACTAACCGCTGGATTGGTATACGTATAAAATGGACTATGGAAGATCCTGATATTTGGAATCAGGTTCATCGCATTGCCGGTCCTCTTTGGATTATCGGCGGTTATGTGGTTGCGTTGGAAGCATTTTTTCTGCCCCGTCGATGGATAGATCCAGTTATGTTGGGAATTATTTTTTTGCTTTCCGCGTTTTCTATCATACACGCATGGCTACTTGCCAGAAAAAAACAAGAAAGCAAGTAGCAAGTTTAACTATATGAAAGATTTTTGCCGTTTTTACCAGTTTTTTTTGTTTATGCTGTGTATTCTGAGTTTTTCTGAATAAAAGTGAAGCGTTTTTCAGAATTTGATTTCACAGCGAAATTCTGAAGTTTCTGCCTCAAAATGCTGTTCAGAATGGTGGGGGAAGATAAAAATTTCCAGCCGCCATTTTTTTTGCAAAAATGTATTTGTGATAGCCTGAATTTCCGGTCAGGTATCAGAAGTTGTCAAAAAGTTTTGATGAAATCCACATAGGCAGCACTGATTTTTACCTGATCACGGTCTTCTGCAAGCTGCTTGCGAATGGAATAATCGGCAACGTGTTCCAGATTCCGGTTGCGAATGACATTTTTATGCCCGCGAATGGTAAAATTACGATTTTGGAAGAAACTGTAATTTTCCGGAGTGACAAATGTGGCATCTGCCAGAGAAAGATCAGATAAAACAAGCACAGGCATCCCGAATACAGAACATTCCAGCACGACCTGCCCCACGCCAGCCGCAAAAAGATATTCCGAACTGTTTTCGGAAAGGTATTCCAACACATTGATTGCCCCGATAAAACGATTTTCCGGGAAGCCATATTTTTTACTCAATGTTTTGCGTATTTCTTGAACAATGTCCTGATTTCTGCCATCTCCTGCGATGTGAAAATCCAAATTATTCTGCTGACAGAATTTAATGAATTGTTCTATTTTCGGACGGTATGCTTTCCCGATACGGGAAATATATATCGCCCGTTTTTGCGCTGCAAATTTCCATGTCGCCGGCAAGATATTTGTGCCGTTGTAAAAAATGGCATTTTCCAAATCATACGGAATTTTTTTCCGGTACCATGCTTTCATCCGTTCCGAAATAAAAATACGGTAATCCAACTGCCGTATCTCCCGAAACGGTAATTTTCCGCAAAAATGAATTGTGCAGCCGCATACCGCATATTTTTTTAATTTGTCTAAATCCAACTGTCGCAGAAAAGAAACATTTTTGCATTGAAATTCAACAACTTTTATTTTTAATTTTTCAATCGCAGCACATAAAACCTGTTCAAAATTTGATGCAGTAAAAGAAAATTCCAGCAAATTGGCGTTTATTTCAAACTGATTGCCATTGATTTCAGTAAGTATGTACACCTGATATCCGGCATGTTGCAAAGCATCGGTCAAGGCTCTGATCCGGGTTTCAACACCGCCGATTTTCTGCAATTTATTGGCTACTAATAAAATACCGGGAACTTGCGGAGATTTTCTTGCAAGCAGCTCAAGAAGCAACTGCTGATTTTTTTCACACAGCATCTTATTTTTAATGTTCTTTTTGAACAGCCAGGATTTTATTTTTTGAAATAAATTCATTTTTATTCTCCATTCTTATAACATAACACCATAAAGTGCATATTGCAAATAAGTTATTATATTTATTGGATTCGCAACCGTATGTTGGAAATATTGCCGAGGTCACTCCGGATAAATGCGGCATATTTAAATAATGCAAAGTGCTTCGACCTTGTTTTCATACACATCTCCGACAGCTAAAAACGGATGCCGTTCAGCGACATGGCACCCGGTCAGCAATAACACCGACCACCATTTAAGAATACAGTTTCTATGTAAGAGGTAGTTCCTGTATTCCATTTATCTGGATAACGAGTACAGATATTGTCTATTTTATAAACAAGACTTTTGGGAATAAAAAATACTGAAAATGAAAGATTTTTGCCGCTTTTGCCATTTTTCTTTTATTTTTACAGTATATTCTGAGTTTTTCTGACTGAATTTGAAGCGATTTTCAGAATTTGATTTCACAGCGAAATTCTGAGTTTTTCGCATCAAAAAGTGGTTCAGAATGGCGGGTGGCGATAAAATTTTCCAGCCGCCATTTTTTTGTCCCCTTTTTTATCTACCTGAAAAAATCACCATTGCTATTATTTTGTAAAAATCGTTGACTCAAAGGCTTTTACAACATTTCTGCCAGTGTGTAAGAAACACACGCAAGACTCTGAAATCAGACCGTTTTGCCCCGGATTTTGTCTGAAATCACTCTCTTTCCTGAGTTTTTCTGAAAAGTGTAAAAATCAAGATTCTTTTTGTAAGTGCTTGATTATTAACAAAGTCTTTTTTTTGTACCGAACCTGCGCACGGGGGAAGATACGAAAACGCTGATATTATTTCACTTTTCCGACGGATCTATTTTCTGTTGAAGCCATGCGAGGATCGTTGTGAGAATTGCCCCGCCAAGAATAAATATAAGAACAATAAAGTGTACAAATTGAACAGCTGGTGTCAGCCATTGGATCAGAGAATTTACAACCGCAAATAACAGCAGATCATCACAGATGTCATGCTTCTTTCTCAAAGCGGCGGCTCCGCACACGATCAAATACCCAAAACCGGAACCGATCAGCGAAGCAATCAGCATACTCCAATGAAGAAAAAATCGGGCATCTTCATTTCCAAATATTGCCATAAACCCGTGTCCGGCAATCGGCAAAATGAATACTGCAAGTGTAAAACTTTTTTGTATCAATCTGCCCATTAATAAAAATTATTTCCTTTCTTGAGACAGCAACGTCAACAAATCTGAATCAGAATAATGAGATGTCATGAAGCAAACAAAGTTGATAAATGTTCCCAAACTGTTTTCATCTTTTATCTCAGATAATATGTGTTGTTCATCCGATATTTGATAAATTATATAATCCTGCGATCTGTTTTTTTCAAGATTTACAATAAACAAATCGTGTGAATCCGGATCTTTCCCGATTATGATAAATTTTTTTGTCATTTACATCTATTATTTTCAGTGATTTTATATTTACGATCTTTTGCCTATCAACACTTATATAATCATATTTTTCAAAAAAATCAGAAATTGTTTCAGGTAAACCAGACAACTGTTTTTCCGTATGATCTTTTCTGCATTGTTTTTTCGATGCACAAGCATATTTCTGCAAAATAAATTCATATACAGGACGCAATTTTTCAGGAGAATCTTTTAAAAACACCTGCTGTTGCTGTTTGATCTTTTTTTCTTTTATCGAAAGAAAAAACAAATCCAAATCAATGATCCTGGAGAGAAATGCACCAATCTTTTCATTAAAAATGACACACAATGCCCCAAGTATGAAAATAATTATCAACCACATCCCGAACTCCTGATTCTGCATTATTCAAAGATATCATCATTCAGCAGGAAATCATACAATCCAAGATGAAGTACGCCATTTTCATCATACCACGGTTTCATTGAAGTTTTTGAAACAATGATTTTCCGGAAAAAGTCGTTTACTGCCAGAAGCGGGCGGGTCTCCTGTGCCGCTTTTTCCCGGTCATTCATAGACAATGCCGACTGGATATAATATTTTTTGATTCCTTTTGAGGCGATGAAATCAATTTCGCAACTTTTTTGGTGCGGCTTGCCATCCTCTCCATTTTCAACGATCTTCACAACTCCCACATCAACGGCATATCCTTTTATACGCAAATCATTATAAATAATATTTTCCATAATATGCGTTTCTTCCTGCTGACGCAAATTCAAGTGGATATTTCGCAATCCGATGTCTTCACAGTAGAATTTAGAGGGATATTCAAAATATTTTTTGCCCTTGATGTCATACCGTTTCGCCTGATGAAACAAAAATGACTCGGTCAGGAAATTTAAATAATCTGCGATGGTATCATTACAAACTATCGTGTTTTTCACACTGCGTAAAGTATTGGTCAGTTTTGATACATTAGTAAGAGAGCCTATTGCAGAACACAACACATCGACAAGCTCATCCAGAATATCCGGGAATTCGATGTTGTACCGTTCTTGAATATCCTTGTAATAAACTTCCCGGAAAAGATTTTGCAGATAATTGAATTTGCTTTCATCACTTTTCTTTGCCCATACCAGCGGCAATCCGCCGTACACGGCATATTCTTCAAAAGCAGTGCTCCGGTCTCCGCCAAAAGCTTCAAAAAATTCTTTGAACGAAAGCGGATGGATTTCAACGGCATCCCCACGCCCGCGGAATTCCGTCATAATATCTTTGGAAAGCATCTTGGAATTGCTGCCGGTGACATAAATATCCACATTGGGCAAGCGCAGCAA
>JAZRSP010000391.1:0-2755 GCA_045651565.1 Victivallaceae bacterium
CTGAAAACTGCCAATGGCAGGCATATCACCACTCAGCGGGAGGCTGAAGCTGCTGCAAAAGATTTTCTTGAACGCAGAAAACGGATCAAGGAAGTTGATACCAGAACCGAGTATCTGGAAGAACGGGCAAAATTGAAAAAACTGAAAGCCCGCCTGACAATCACCCTGGATGATGCCTTTGATCTTCATCTTCAAAAACCGCATATACGGGTAGCTTCTCCTCAAATTGAAAAAGTCAACAGACGGTATTGGTATGACTTTACTTCGTACCTCAAAGACAATTTCAATTTACGGACGCTGGACGAAGTTGAAAAGGAACACGCCGAAGCCTATATTGCCTACATCCGTAAAAACGGTCGCTGGAACCGGTCAATAAGATATATTGCCGGAAATTGCCCGCAACGCAAACCATTCAAAGATTATGAATCAGGTGGAGTATTGAGCAATACCACACTGAACCGTTATCAGTCTGTCTGCAAAGCGGTATTTACATTCCTGCTTTCAGATTTGGGGTACACTCTGGAAGAAAACCCGTTTTTCCATATCAAACCATTAAAACTGGAACCGGTGGAACGGGAAATTTTTTCTGAAGATGAACTTGCTCTGATCTTTGCCAATCCACCGCCATTGCAGAAAGCCTTATTTACTCTGGGAATTTGCACAGGATTACGCCTGAGGGATGTTGCTACGCTTCGATGGAAAGATGTGGAGATGACAGTTTTGATGCAGACGGCAATCCTGATTTCTTCCAAAAAGAAATCCACCGGATCACCCGGAAAACTAAAACACTGGTGCATATTCCCATTGAGTACGAACTTTCAGATTTTCTGGAAAAACAATGGGAGGTTTCCGGCATGGGAGAGTATATTGTTCCGGAAGCCGCTGAACTTTATCTGACTCATCACGGCGTTCTGAACAGAAAAATTCTCGGCTATCTCCATTCGCTTGGAATAGCGACAAGTAAAAGTGTTCCCGGACGCAAACGGGTGCAAAGCGTCAAAGATTTCCACAGTTTACGGCATTGTTTTTGTTATTATGCCGGGTTAAAAGGCGTACCGCTGCCGGTGATCCAAAGTATTGTGGGACATTTGAGTTCAGATATGATCAAACATTATCAGCAGCACGCCGATAAAGTCGCCCGGCAGAAAGGAATGTTGATGATGTCAGGATTACTGCAAATTGATGATTCCGTTTCAACCATCCGCACACTTCGACAACGACTTTGTCAACTCGCTCAGGATGAACCGGAAGAATTTATCGTCAAAATGAATCTGTACGCCGACCAACTCCTGCAGGAAAAGAAAATCAGCAATCCTCCGCAAAAATTTATTGCGGAAAACACTTCAAAAGAAAAATCATCAAATGTGCCTTAATTATACTGAATTATATGGTTTAGAGGGCAAAATGGTATAAAAAACAGCAAAAAATGCTCCTTAGCCATACTGAACACTATGATTAAGCGACAAAAATATATGGACAGGATATACCCCTATATATTGAATTACTTGATTTTTTCTGAAAGGAGCATATCAAAATGTAATGTTTTCTCTGCACCCATGCAAGACAGTATATATTGCTTGACAATGAATAAATTATCAACATTGCCCATTATATACCCCTAATGCAACATGAAAATCAGATTTTCTTTTGCGGCAAAAAATCATTTAGTCTATCACGCAATTCTTTCAGACGCGGCTCCAAAAATACTTTATTTCTGTTGTAATAGTCTTTTATTGTTTGTATATCTTGCCCTTCAACTTGCTTTTCTCTCAAACTGGTTATTGAACGATTGGCATTCGTATCATGTAATAAAGCACCAGTCAATAACAGAATAATGTCAATACCACGATGTATTGGAAGTTCTTCACTTTGTCGGCTGAATTTTTCTCCTGTGTGCCGCCAAACTTTTAATGAGATTTCATTATTGTCATATTGGGCATATCCAATTGACAACGCAACTACATCTGTATCTTTTGCAAATTGTGCATCAATTTCATCATAGTCGGTAACTTCAATAATTGGACGGTGTTTTAAATGAGTTGGTGCATGCATGTCAGACTCCTGCATTTGTTTTTACATAGTTATCTTATCGTACATATACAGATAATGTCTATAGCAGAACAACCGGTTGCGTTTGTTACCGGTTGTTTCTTCGATGATGTTGAATTCCAGCAGATAATTCAGCATCTTGCCGATGGTGGCGTTGGTAAGACCAGTCAGTTCTTTCAGTTTGGTTATGTCTGCTATCGGGTGACGGAGCATTGCCTGATGCACTGCCAAGGCTGATGTCGCAGCTCTGCCAAGCGTGGAAATCTTTGCTCTGTCACTTTCGATTTGATTGTGCAAATTCAGTATGATTTCATTACTCTCTTTTGCCGTTTCAATGACTGCATCCAAAAAGAAATCGAGCCAGCGTTCCCAGTCTCCGTTTTCACGGATGCCATTCAGCAAATCGTAGTAGTATTGACGGTGACTCTTGAAATAGTAGCTCAAGTACAAACGCGGCTGTTTCAACATTCCACCGTTGCACAACAGCAAAGTAATCAGCAAACGCCCGACTCTGCCGTTGCCGTCAAGGAACGGATGTATCGTTTCAAACTGAACGTGGCTCAATGCTGCTTTTACAAGAAGCGGAGTGTTTTCATCGTGCAGAAACTTTTCCAGTTCGCCCATACATCTCGCCGCTTCTTGCGGCGGTGGAGGCACAAAAAACGCATTCCCCGGACGGCTTGCTCCTATCCAGTTCTGACTGTGA